>CAMOEO010000092.1 GCA_946612175.1 uncultured Verrucomicrobiota bacterium | reverse complement strand
CCTCAAGTCGCATGAAATCGCCTGGGGCGGCCTCTCGATGGACGACATGTGAACGGGAAAAGCCCCGCGCGCCGATGTCCGTCGGACAGACAATCCGCCCGGCGGCGCGGGTGCTAGTTCATGTTCGCGAAGCGCTCGACGGCCTTGGCGAAGTTGGCGATGATCCGGTCCGCGTCGCCGTGCTGCAGCCCGTCGCGGATGCAGTGCTGGATGTGCCCCTGCATGATCACGCCGCCGCACTTGTTCAGCGCGGCCTTGGCGGCGTGGATCTGCGCGAGGACGTCCTCGCACGGCACGTCCTCGTCGACCATCCGGTCGATGGCCTGGACCTGCCCGATGATCTTGCGAAGCCTGCGGTGCAGGTTGTCGGCATCCATGCATTTCTTCATGAGGACATCCTTTCTTTCGAATGCGCCCCATTCTAGCACGGCGCCGCCGCGCGTTCAAGCCGCGCGCCGCCCGTGCAGCAGCAGCCGGGCCGAGTTGGCGATGACGAGGAACGAACCGCCGTTGTGGACGAGCGCGCCGGCGACCGTCCCCAGCAGCCCCGCCGCCGCGAGGCCCACGGCCGCGAAGTTGATCGCCATCGAGAGCCCCAGGTTGAAGAGGATCGTCCGCCGCGTCTTCCGCGCCAGCCCCAGCAGGTGCGGCACGCCCGCGAGCCCCCCGCGCAAGATCGCCACGTCCGCCGCCTCCGCCGCGAGCGCGTTCTCCGGGCCGCCCACCGCGATGCCGACGCGCGCGGCCTTGAGCGCCGGGGCGTCGTTCACGCCGTCGCCGATCATGCACACGGGCCGGCCGGCGGCCTCGGAATCCCGCACATAGGCGAGCTTGTCCTCCGGGAGGCATCCGGCGCGCACCTCCGCGATGCCGACCGCCCGCGCGACCTCGCCCGCGGCGGCCGCGTGGTCGCCCGTGAGCAGCACCGGCTCGGCGCCCTCGGCGCGGACGCGCGCGACGGCCTGAGCGGCATCCTCGCGCAGCGTGTCGGAGAGCGCGAGGAAGCCGGCCGGCGCGCCGTCCAGCGCCACGCGCACAATCGTCGCCCCCCGCGCGAGCCATTCCGCGGCGGGGTCTTCCGCGCCCGCCGGCGCCGCGCCGCCGCGCCCGACCGCGACCTCGCGTCCTTCGATCCGCGCCCGGACGCCGCGCCCGGGCGCGCTTTCGAACGCCGCCGGAGCGGGCAGGGCGGGGGAGGGGAGCGAGGCGCGGGCGTGCGCGACGATCGCCCGCGCGAGCGGGTGCTCGCTCCGGCCCTCCGCGGCGGCGGCGAGGCGGAGCAGCTCCGCGTCCGGGAGCCCCGGCGCCGTCGCGCGCGCCGCGACCACCGCCGGCGCGCCGCGCGTGAGCGTCCCGGTCTTGTCGAACGCGACGCGCCGCACCGTCGCGAGGCGCTCCAGCGCGTCGCCCTCGCGCACGAGCATCCCGCGGCGCGCGGCGTTGCCGATCGCGGCCATCACGGCCGTCGGCGTCGCGAGCACGAGCGCGCACGGGCAGAAGACGACGAGGATCGTCACGGAGCGCAGGACCTCGTGCGTGCAGAGCCAGCAGGCGGCCGCGGCGGCGAACGCGGCCGCGACGATCCACGTCGCCCAGCGGTCCGCGAGGCGCACGATCCGCGCCTTGCCGGCGTCCGCCGACGCGACGAGCCGCAGCATCCGCGCCACGGCGCTCTCGGCGCCGGGGCGCGTCGCCACCATGTCGAAGGCGCCGAAGCGGTTCACCGAGCCGCCGAGGACCGCGTCCCCCGGGCCGCGGTCCACCGGCACGGGCTCGCCGGTGAGGGCGGACTGGTCGACCGACGTGGCGCCGCTCTCCACGGTGCCGTCCGCCGGGACCGCCTCGCCGGGCCGCACGCGCAGACGGTCTCCCGCGCGCACCTCCTCGGCCGGGACCGTCTCCTCCGCGCCGTCCGCGCCGAGCCTCCGGGCCGTGCGCGGCGCGAGGCGCGCGAGCCGGTCGATTCCGCGCCGCGCGCGGGCCACGGTCCATTCCTCCAGCTCCTCCCCCAGCGCCATGATGAGCGCCACCTCCCCGGCGGCGAAGGTTTCGCCGATCGCGAGCGAGGCGACGAGCGCCACCGCCACCAGCAGGTCCGCCTTCACGTCCAGACGCTCCACGAGCCCTTCAAGCGCCTCCCTGACGATCGGGATTCCGCAGAGGACCACCGCGACCCATGCCGGATCCAGCGGAAGTCGCCCCGCCGCGAGCAGGCTCGACGCCAGCGCGGCGGCGGAGACGCCGATGCGGATCCACGTCCACGGGACCCCGCCCCCGCGGCCTTCCTTCCTCCCTTCGCATCCGATTCCGCAGCAGCGGCAGCCGCATCCGCGGGCGTCCCGCGTCACCGTCTCTCGTTCCGCTTTCTCGCTCATCGCCTTTCGTGTCTCCGTGGGCATCGGACGGGGCGGGAGTATACCTATGGGGGTATGGGCATGTCAAGCGAAAACGCGCGGCGCCCGGCGAGCCCTTCCGCGCAGGGGGCGACGCTACAGCCCCAGCTCCCCGTCCGCGAGCGAGATGCAGAGGGACCAGCAGAGGTTCATCCAGCCGTTCTCGATGCGGGCGAGGATGCGGTTGCGGCCCTTCTCCAGGCGGATGCGGCGGTAGCCCTCGTCGATGCGCCAGCTCTTGAGCTTGTTGGAGGAGCCCCACACCGGCACGTCGTTGATCCAGACGTCGCTGCGGTCGTCCGAGCCGATGGCGATCCAGCGCTCGCACGCGACGTCGCAGAAAACCTCCGCGTAGGCGTACCAGATGCCGTATTCCTCGGCGTTGGGCGGGATCGCCGCCGCCCGGGTATCCCCCTCCCACGACTGGCGGGGCGGCGCGTTGCGGGTCTGCATGAACTCCCATCGGATCGTCCGCCCGTCCTTGCCGACGTAGGTCGCGTCGAGGTCGACGACCGACTCCGGCGGGAACTTGCGCCGGATGTTGACGCGGTCGGGGTTCGGGAACGGCCCGATCGCGTACCAGTCCTGGACGTACATCCATTTGGCGGGCGTGGCGCCGGAGGCTTCGTCCGGCGCGAACCGGATGATGTTCCCCGCCGCCAGGTTGCGCTTCCTGGGGTCTGGCGTCTCGAGCGTGCCGGCGACGGATCGCGCCACCGACGAGACGTCCTTGGCGGGATCCGCCGGCTTCGTCTCCTCGGCGTCGGCGGCCTCCGCCTCGGCGGTGTTCTTTGCGACCTCCGCGGCATCCTCCATGACCTTGGTGAGGTCCTTGGCGCGGTCCTCCTCGCTCTCGGCGGCCGCCTCGGTGATGGCGACCTGGAAGTCCGCGGCGGCGGCCATTTCCTCGAGCCGCTCCTTGCGCGCCTCTTCGCGGTCGCGCTCCTCGAAGTCCTTCTCGGTCATCCACTGGATCGTCTTCGGGGAGGTGTTCCGGACCGGATCCTGAGCGCCGTCGTCGGGCTGCACGATCTCGAGCGCCTCCTCCATCATCGCGACGGCGGTCTCGACGATGTTGTTCGCCTCGCGGACGACCTCGGTCTGCGCGACCTTCTGCGCATCGAGCGCCTCCTTGGTGCGGGGCGTGTCCTCGAGCGCCGCGCGGTCGGCCTCGAGGCGGACCGCCTTGGCGACATCGGTGATCTTCTGCGCGGACTCGAAGTCCATCCGGCGGTCGATGGCGGTCTGCGTGGCCTTGATGTCCTTGTAGGACTCGGTGATGGCGACCTCGATCTCCTTCGCGAGCTCGTACGCGTCGGCGAGCTCCATCGCGGTGGCGTCCTTCGTGACGAGGGCGTTCTCGGTCCGGACCGCCGGGGCGAGCGGGACGGGGTCGGGCTCGTCGTTCTCGAGGATCTCGCGCAGGAGCGCGAGGCGCGCGGCGATGTCGTCCTGCGCCTGCGAGGCGCGCCTGAGCTTGTCGACCTGCTCGGCGTTGACGTTCCGCTTTCGGATGTTCTCGAGGTTCTGGACCCGCGTCTGGCGGTTGCCCAGCTCCTTCTCGCCGTCGGCGATGCGCTTGCGGCCGTCCTCGGCGGCGCGGATGCTCCGGTCGAGGCGGAACTTCTCGCGATCGGCGCGCTTCCGCTGCGAATCGGCCTCGCCGCCCTTCTCGGCGGCGAGGCGGCGGGCGTCGCGCGCCTTGGCGTCGAGCTCCTTGGCCCGCGCGGCGGCATCGTCGGCCTTCTTCCTCTGCTGGGCGATCCGCTCTTCCGTCTCGCGGATCTTCCGCTCGAGGTCGTCCACCTCGTCGGCCCGCGCGGGGACCGCGTGGAACGCCAGGACGGCGGCGGCGAGCGCCGCGAAGAGCGCGCGCGTCCGCATCAGGCGCCCCCCTTCTTCTTTGCGGCCTCGGCGGTGGCGCGCGCCTTCCTGGCCTTCTCGAGCGCGGCGCGGGCGGCCTTGAGCTCGCCGTCGAGGCGCGCGGCCTCGGCGCGCGAGGCCTTCGCCTCGGCGTCGGCCTTCGCGCACTCCTCCCGGAGGCGCTTCTCTTCCTCCTTCGCGGCCTCCTGCTCCCTGGCGGCCTTCTCGCGCAGCTTCGCGGCGTCGGCGAGCTGCGCCTCGGCGTCCTTGCGGTCCGCCTCGGCCTTCGCGACGCCCTCCCGCTGGTCGGCGAGCCACTTCTCGTGGTTCTGGAGCTCGAGCGTGCGCGGGCGCACCTCGGACATCTTGAAGCCGATCTCGGACGCCTCCTTCTGCGCCCGGTTCTGCATCGTGGCGGCCTCGAGCTGGGCGTCGCGAACCTTCTCCGAGGCCGCGGCCGTCTTGCGGTAGCCGGCGAAGCCGGCCTGGACCTGGATGCGGTCGAGCGCGTTGCCGGCGCGCGCCTGCGCGTCGGCGATCTTCTCGCCGTCGTCCCGGACCAGGTACTCCGCGGTGTGCTGCAGCCACCGGGAGCGCTCCTCGTCCATGAGGTCGAGCCCCTCCTCGGCGAACATCTTCTCGACCTTGCCGATCATCGGGGCCTGCTCCGCGAGCGCGGTCTTCTGGGCCGCCTCCGCCTCGTCGAGCTCGCGGAGCATCGTCTGCTTGACGTCCTCCGCGGACTCGCCGGCGAAGGCGTCGTAGTCCTTCTGGAGCTGCTCCTTCATGAGGTCCATGTTGTGGAGCACGGCCTTGAGGGCCTCGAGCTGGCGCAGGAGCTCGTTCACGCGAGCCTGGGAGAGCGCGTCGGAGATCTGCTCGATGCGCTCCGGGGGGAGGTGCTCGGCGGGGTTCTTCTTCTTGCGCTCCGCGATGAGGCTCCGCGCCGGCGTCATCCAGACGATCGCGGCGACGAGCGCGACGTGGAACGCGACCGAGGCGGCGTTCCACAGCATCTCCCTGCGGCGCCGGACCCTCTCGCGCTCGCGGATCTCGTCGGCGAAGCGGGCGTCGTTCATTTCCTCGGCCCGTCGGCGGTGTGGATCCCGACGACCGTCAGGCCCTCGTGGCGCGAGGCCTCGAGCACCTGGACGATGGAGCGGAACGGCGCGAAGACGTCGCCGTCGATCCGGATGCGGCGGTCGGGGTTCTCCTTCGCGGCGTCCTGGAGCGCGGCGCGGAGGCCCGCCGGGCCGACCGGCTTGGAGTTGACGTAGAGGTCGCCCTTCGCGTCGACCGAGACGGTCACGAGGTCGGGCGCGGCCTTGACGTCCTGCGCGACATCCGCCTCGGGCAGCTCGAGCGGGACCTCCTTCTCGATCTTCTTGAGCTGGCTGGAGACCAGGAAGAAGATGAGCATCAGGAAGATGCAGTCCATCATCGAGGTGAGCTGGACCTGCGGCTTCTCGTCCTCGTCGTATTTCGCGGCCATGGCGCGCCTACCCCTTGAGGAAGAGCCGGTTGACGATCTCCGCGACCTCCTCCTCGAGGAGGACCGCGAAGAAGTTGAGGCGCTTCTTCACGAGGTCGAACGCGAAGAGGCAGGGCATCGAGACGGCGAGGCCGGCGACCGTCGTGACGAGCGCCTTTCCGATGTCGTCGGCGAGCACGGACGCGTCGCCCATCTCGCCCATCGCGGCGACGGTGCCGAACGCGCCGAGGAGGCCGACGACGGTGCCGAAGAGGCCGAGCAGCGGCGAAAGCGTCGCGGCGGTCGAGATCATCGAGGCCCTGCGGTTCTCGAGGCGCAGCTCGCGGGCGAGCTTGTCCTCGGCGATCGTCTTGGCCTCCTGCCAGCCCGCCTTGTCGCGGTGGCGGAGGATCGTCTCGACGACGCGGGCGAGGATCGACCCGGACCGGCGGCAGCGCTCGGCGACCTCGTCGAACCGGCCGGCCTTCCAGAGCTCGACGACCTTGTCGGCGAAGCCGTCGGGCGCCATGCGCGACCGGCGCAGGTTGCAGAAGCGCTCGAGCGCGCAGCCGAGGCCGAGCACGGACAGCAGCGCGATGAAGTACATCGTGTTGCCGCCCTGCTCCCAGTAGATGCGCCACCGCTCCGCGCCGGAGAGCTCCTTCGCGTCCTCGGCCGCGGCCTCCGCGGCCTCCGGCGCCTCGCCGGGCGCCGCCGCATCCGCCTGCACCGCCTCCGCGGCCGCCGGTGCGGCGTCCTCGGGGGCGGCCTTCGCCGCCTCCTGCGCCCACGCGGCCCGGAGCCACAGCGCGCCCGCCAGCGCGAGCGCCGTCATCGCCAGTCTCGTCTTCATCCTAGTCTCCTTCCGGCCGTCGGGCCGAACGGCGCGCATTCTAGGAAAAATCGGCGGACAAAACAAGGGGGCCAACGACTGCGGAGACTGCGGAGGGGCACAGCGCGCCGGGGATGCCCGCGCGGCAGGTGCGGGTCAGGGGACGGGGAGGAGCCGATTCGGATCGGGCTCGCGGACGGGCGCCGGGACGAGGCGGGGCGGAGAGGCGCGGACGGCGGGGGAAAGCCCGCGGAGGCGGTTGATGATGCCCGCGAAGACGGAACGGGAGGCGGCTGCTTCCGGGTGGAGCCGGAGCATCTGCTCGGCGTTCTCGAGGCGCTGGGGGCTGTCCTTCCACGCGGGGACCTCCTTGCAGAGGATGTCGTCGATCCGGCCCGCGTTTCGCACGTCCTCGCCGGCGCGACGGACGAGGAAGTCGACGAACTGCTGGCGCTCCTCCGGGGGGTACTTCCACCACTGGAGGGTCCACTGGATGTCCCCGTAGCAGTAGAACGCGAAGAGGTCGTTCGTGCCGACGTTCGCGTCGAGCCGGCGGACCAGGGGCTCCTGGAACTCCGGGGCGCACCGGCTGATCCGGACGTAGGCCATGCGCGGCCCGAAATGCTCGGGCATCGTTTCGTCCCAGAGCAGCTCCTCCAGCGCCGGCAGCGCGTTGGTCGTGGCGAACTCCGCCATCAGGCCGAACGTGATCTCGTGCAGGAACGAGCTGTGGTAGTCGGTCCGGCGGGGGCGGAGGCTCGCCTCGAGCGAGAGGAGGATCTCCGTGCAGTCGTCGGGCGTCCAGCCGTTGCGGCGGACGAGGCTCCGCATCGCCTCGTTCTGGGATCCCTGGTGGTCGAGGATGCGCCAGACGGCCCAGACGCCGTTGGTGAGGCCGGGGCCGTCCAGCGCGGCGGCGCGGGGCGGGAGGAGCAGCAGGGCGGGAATCAGGGGGAGGAGCAGCGTTCTGTTCATGGAGGGTCTTTCGTCTAGTTGCTGTGGGGATTGGAGGATGCGTTCCGGAAGAAGCCGACGGGGACGTTCGTTTCGGTAAATGGTTCGGCGGAATAGAGGGGGCGCCAGATCGCGTGGACGCTGCCGGTCGTGAGGTCGCGCGCCGTCGGAGTGCTGAAGGCGTACATCAGCATCCTTTGGACGATCTCGGCCTGCGGGGCATCGTTCTCGTAGTATCCTTCGGCCGAAGTCGTTCCGAAGTCGCCGGGAAGCCACTCGTAGGAGGGATAGCCCCAGATGGACGGCATTCTGTCGCGTTCCACGTAGAGGTCGGGCAGCCCCTGCGCGTGCCCGAGCTCGTGGGCGAGGATGTTCGGCTCCGCGGACGCCCGGACGGCGGAGCCGCCGGGAAGCGTCAGGCCGCCCGCGCCGCAGATGCACGTCACGAAATACACCTCCACGCCGGTCGTGACGTGGTGCGTGTCGATCAGGCTCCGGAATGCCGGCCATTCGCCGCCCGTGTCCTTCGTGATCACGGCCCATTCCTGGTTCGTGACGAATCCCACGGGCTCCTGCAGGACGAACCGCCGCCCGACCTGCCGGTAGATGTCGTTGGCGCCGGCGACCTTCGCCCGCACGGTCTCGACGTTCGTGGCGGGCCCGTTCGTCCCGCAGACGATCCAGGCGTGGAGCGGGACCACGGTCTCGGAGGCGAGGGTATGGACGTTCGCGAGCGGGGTCGGCCCGTCCCAGCCGTCGATGTGTACCGTGAGCATCGAGCCGCCCGAGGCGACGCCGCCGGTCACCATGATTTCGCGCCCCCGCAGCTCCGTCGCCGGAACCAGCGCGCCGGTGTTCGACAGGTTCCAAACGATGGCGGAGTCCGGAAACGCCGCCGGCTCGATGTCGATCCGGAAGCGCGCCGTCTGCCCCCGCACCACGCCGCACGGGTTCACGACGATGCCGTCCACCTCGTTCGTGTTCACGGGCTCGAACCGGATGTTCGTCGCCCAGATCTTCCGCGTGCGGGAATGCTCGTTGGTGACGAGGGTTCCGTCGGGGCCCCGTTCGGGGACGAGGAGGCGGTAGTGGATTTCGGACGGCGCGTCCCCGCTGACGGCCGTCCCGACCACGGTGAGCGCTCCCGTGGCGTCGTCGCCCTCGCGAAGAAGGTCGCCCGAGGGGCCGTACACGCGGAGGTTCTGCGACGCGGAGCCGAACGTCGCGCCGACCGCGGCGTTTTCCGGCGGGCAGCAGCAGGACGAGGTGCCGACGAGGGACAGCTCCTTCCCATGGTCGTCGGACAGGCAGGCGATGCGCACGACGAGCGGCGGGCACGTGCAGTCCGACAGCGCGTTCGTGCGCGCGGGGCAGTCGTCCCCGTGCCAGCACCGCTCGGCGTCCCCGTGGTACAGATGGCACCAGTCGCACCAGGTTCCGTCCGCGACCTGGCACCGGTGGAGGAAGACGGTGTCGGAAACCTCCCCGACGTCGAGGCCGTTCGTCACGGTCGCCGTCCCGGTCGCGCCGGCGCCCGCCTCGGTCGAGTCCGCTTCGAGCCGCACGGCGTCCGCGCCGACGGGCTCCAGGTTCTCCAGTTCCGCGTCGGCAAGGCCGATGCCCGTGCCGGCCGGCTCGATCACGAACCGGTAGTCGCGGTGGTCCTCGCCATGGAGGCATTCCGAATCCGACGCATCGACGGGCTCGAGCCGCAGGACGGGCCGCGCCACGGCGGCCTCTCCGCGGGCCGCGTCTCCCTCGAGGACGCCGGCCGGGTCCTTGCGCCAGCGCGGGACGCCGCCGCCTTCGCCCGGCGCCGGCGAGATCCACAGCGGCACGGGATCCTCTCCCGTCGAGAAGAGCCGGACGTCGATCCGCTCGCCCGGCGGGAGCCGCAGCGCGTAGTTCGTCGCCGCCCGCAGCGGCAGCGCGAGGTCCCCGACGACGAGCGTCGCCCGGACGCCCGCCGGAAGGTCCGCGTCGAGATGCACCGTCCAGTCCGCCGCTTCGGGGTCGTCGGCCCACAGCCGGTGCGCGCGCCACGCGGCGGCGTCCGCGCCGTCGGGGATGCCGTCCCCGTCCTCGTCCGCGTCGCGCGGATCCGCGCCGGCGAGCGCCTCCGCGCCGTCCGCGAGTCCGTCCCCGTCCGTGTCGTACCGGCGCGGGTCGGTGCCGAGGCGGAAGACTTCGTCCTGGTCGGAGAGGCCGTCGCCGTCCGTGTCGGCGGAGCCGTCGGAGCCGATCTCCGCGACGTTCCTCCATTCGAGCGCGAACCGCGCCGGCGTCCGCAGCGCGCCGTTCGTGCAG
>CAMOEO010000091.1 GCA_946612175.1 uncultured Verrucomicrobiota bacterium | reverse complement strand
TCGTCGAGCGAGGCGCGCGCGGCGCATTCGAGGTCGACGAGCGTGCCGTCGCCGAGGCGGAGCCGGCGGACGCCGTGCGCCTCGGTGAGACGGACGGTCCAGTCGATGCGGTCCACGGTCGCGCGGATGCCGAGGACGTGCTCGAGCAGCAGCGCGATCGGCGCGACGCCGGAGAAGCCGACGAACTCGTTGCGCACGAGCTGGCCCCAGATGCGGCCGGGCTCGAGAGCGGTCGGGCTGTAGCTCTCCCAGAAGGTGCCGGTCTTGCGGAAGACTTCGGTCACGGCCTCGACATGGCGGCGCGCGAGGCGGTGCGCGGCGTCCGAGAGCCCGCACGCGGCGAGGCCCTCGGCGATCATGTACTCCATCATGCACCACACTCCGCCACGCCAGTAGCAGCCGCCGTCGGGGTCGAACTTCGGATTGTCCATCGACGTGCTCGCGGTGCCGCATGCGGAACGGAAGCGCCTCGGGTCCTCGAGCGTCTCGAGCAGGCGGCGGGCTCGGTCGGGCGGCGCGACGCCCGCGAGCAGCGCCCAGAACGCGCCGACGTGCTGGCACGCGACGCGGCGGCCGTCGCGGTCGAGATCCTTGTAGATCCCGGCCTCCTCGTCCCACATGCGCTCGTTGGCGAGGCGCGTGAGGCGCTCCGCCTCCTCCGCGAGTTCGTCGCGCCCGGTCTCGATGCCGGCGGCCTCGGCGATGCGCAGGAGCATCCGCGCGTCGAGGATCTGCTGGAACGTGACGTCGACGAACGAGAGGTGGCCGTGGTCGAAGCACTCGTTGTAGCGCGTCGTGTCCATGCGCGGGATGTTGTCCATCCCGCAGCCCCAGCCGGAGCTGAAGTAGGTGCCGTCCTTCCACGTGCGGTGCTTGCGAATCCAGCGGTGGTAGGCGAGGAGGTGCGGGTAGACGGCGGCGAGGCGCGCCCTGTCGCCCGAGAGCCGATACCACTGCCACTCTGCCCAGGCGAAGAGGTCGCCGCCGACGGAGCTCGGGTCGTCGCGCTCGAAGGCGGAGCGGCCGTTGCGGATGTCGAGCTCGCGCGGGATGAAGCCGTCGGAGTCCTGCGCGCCGTAGAAGTTCTCGAGCGAGCGGATGAACGGGAACGCGCCGGTGCCGTACTTGCCGAACATCGTGATGAAGCAGCAGCCCCAGACGAACACGGCGCCGGAGAACTTCGTGAAGACGTAGTTGCGGGCGAAGCCGCTGCCGGGCTCGGGCGCGCGGACCTTCGACCCGACGATCTCCCAGGCGCGGCGCCAGGCGGCGATCTCGTCCGGGTGGCCGTCCCAGAAGACCTCCGGGACGGCGTCGCGCCACGCCTCGGGCGGCGGGATGTCATCGGGGCGGTCGAGCGGGGCGTCGCGCCGCGCAAACGCGCGGTCCTTCAGCAGCGGGCTGTCCGCCCACGTGCGGTGGTGTTCGAACGGGGCGCGGACGATGTCCTCGACGATGCGATCCTTGCGGTGAGGTTCCATGCGAGCCAGAATACCACATTCCGACCGTTCCGCTCAAGCCCGTTTGACACCGCCACCGGATTCCGCTACCATCCCCTTCAGTCCCCCTCCCCCACCCCATCCCTGTCCCATCCTCCCCCTCTCCCGCCCCATCCCCGCCATGGACTTCTCCTCCCGCCTCGCCGCGCTCCGCGCGCGCCACGACAAGCTCCTCTCCGAACCCAACGCCCGCGCGTTCGACGCCGGCGGCGCCTTCGTCCGCTACGAGCGGCCCGTCCTCACGCGCGACCACGTCCCGCTCGAGTGGCGCTACGACCTCGACCCCGCCACGAACCCGAGGCTGCTCGAGCGCCTCGCGGTCGAGGCCGTCTTCAACGCCGGCGCGATCCGCTTCGGCGGCAAGTACTGCGTCGTCGCGCGCGTCGAGGGCTTCGACCGCAAGTCGTTCTTCGCCGTCGCCGAGAGCGAGAACGGCACGGACGGCTTCCGCTTCTGGCCGGAGCCGATCGTCATGCCGGAGCTCGACGACCCCGCCGTCAACGTCTACGACATGCGCCTCACCGCGCACGAGGACGGCTGGATCTACGGCCTGTTCTGCGTGGAGCGCCACGACCCGTCGCATCCGGGCGACCCCACGGCCGCCGTCGCCGCCGGCGGCATCGCGCGCACGAAGGATCTCGTGAAGTGGGAGCGCCTGCCCGACCTCGAGAGCCCCGGCCAGCAGCGCAACGTCGTGCTGCACCCGGAGTTCATCGACGGGAAGTACGCGCTCTACACGCGCCCGCAGGACGGCTTCATCGACGCCGGCAGCGGCGGCGGCATCGGCTGGGCGCTCGTGGACGACATCGCGCACGCGAAGGTCGGCGACGACCAGAAGATCATCGACGCGCGCGCCTACCACACGATCAAGGAGGTCAAGAACGGCGAGGGCCCCGCGCCGATCAAAACGCCGAAGGGGTGGCTCCACCTCGCGCACGGCGTCCGCGGCACCGCCTCCGGCCTGCGCTATGTGCTCTACATGTTCGTGACGGCGCTCGACGACCCCTCGCGCGTCATCGCCGCGCCCGGCGGCGCGGTCCTCGTCCCGTGGGGGGAGGAGCGCCGGGGCGACTCGGCCAACGTCCTCTTCGCCAACGGCTGGATCGCCGACCCGGACGGCCGCGTGCTGCTCTACTACGCCTCGTCCGACATCCGCCTGCATGTCGCGGAGAGCACCGTGGACCGCCTGCTCGACTGGTGCTTCAACACCCCGCCGGACCGCGGCCGCACCGCGCTCTCCGTCGAGGACCGCCTCGCCCTGATCCGGAAGAACCGCGGCTAGCGCGCCGCCCGCGACGCCCGTCGCCGGGTTCGTTCCCCGTGACGGAGCGCTCCCGCCCGGCGAACGCCCCGCCGCCATGATCCACCGATTCGCCGTCCTTCCCTCCACCAACGACGAGGCGCTCCGCCTCGCCGCGGCGGGCGCCCCCGCCGGCACCGCCGTCGTGGCGGACGCCCAGACCGCCGGCCGCGGCCGCGCGGGCCACGCCTGGGCCTCCCCGCCCGGCGTCGCGCTCTACCTCTCCATCGTCCTTCGCCCCCGCCTTCCGCTCGAGCGCCTCCCCCTCGCGACCCTCGCCTGCGGCATCGCCGTCGCCGAGGCCGTCCGCGCCGAGACCGGACTCCCCGCCGGCCTCAAGTGGCCGAACGACGTCCTCGTCCGCGACCGCAAGTGCGCCGGACTGCTCTGCGAAGGCGCGCCGCCCGCGGTCGTCGCCGGCATCGGCGTCAACGTCAACACCCCGGCCGAGGCGCTTCCCGTCCGACCCATCTTCCCCGCCACCTCGCTGCTCCTCGAGACCGGCGCGCCGCAGGATCGCGAAGCCCTCCTCGCCGCCATCCTCGACGGCGTCGCCCGCTGGATTGCGCGGCTCGAAGCACCCGACGGCCCCGACGCCGTCATCGCCCGCTTCAACGCGCTCGACGCCCTCCGCGGCCGCGCCGTCGCCGTCGACCTCCCCGACGGCACCGTCGCCCGCGGCACCGCCCACGGCTGCGCCCCTTCCGGCGCCCTCCTCCTCTCCCCCTCGCCCGCCCCGCCCTTCGCGCCCGGAGACGTTCCTTCCGCGCCCGGCGGCGATGCCGCTACGCCCGGCGGTCCGCGCGAAATCCTCGCCGGATCCGTCTCCCTCGTCCCGTAGCCGCCCCGCCTTCCGGCCCGGCCGCGGACCTCGGCGCGGACGAGCAGGTGGCCGAGGCCAAGCATGAGGCTGGCGAGGACGGAGAAAGCGCTTGCTTTTATATTGATATTTTTATATCGTATGGACCCGCCACCCCACACTGGACTCCCATGGACAAGATTCCCGTCAAAGTCTGCATCGGCACGACGTGCTACCTGCTCGGCGCGTCGAAGCTCGTCGATCTCGAAAACCGCCTCCCCGCCGCCTGGAAGGGCCGCGTGGACGTCTCCGGCTGCACCTGCCTCGACCTGTGCGACGCCAACGGCGTCTGCAACGCGCCGTTCGTGAAGGTCGGCGAGACCGTGGTCCCCCACGCCACGCCGGCCACGGTCGTGGCCGCCATCGCGGACGCCCTCGGCGAGCCGATCCCCCCGGAGGCCCTCGCATGACCAACGGAGCCGAAATCATCCGCCGCGAGCTCATGATCCGCCTCGTCCGCGCGTTCGACGCGGGCAACCTGGCGGAGACGATCGACCGCATCCCCGTGGAGATGCGCCCGCGGGACGCGCCGTTCAGCCGCTCCTCGGTCTGGCACGACCGCGCGGTGCTCAAGTACCGCATCATGGCGCTGCTGGGCTTCTCCTGCGAGAACGAGACGGACGAGGCCCGCACGCTGCGCTCCTACCTCGAGGAGATGCGCGAGGCGCCGCCGCCGCGCGGCGACCCGATCACGGTCTGCTCCGCGGGCTGCGACGGCTGCCGCGACCGCGCGTTCATGGTGACGGACAACTGCCGCGGCTGCTTCGCCCGCCCCTGCGAGTGGAACTGCCCGAAGAAGGCGGTCACGGTCGCGCGCGGGCGCTCGTCGATCAACGAGGCGGCGTGCGTGCGCTGCGGCAAGTGCGCCCAGGTCTGCCCCTACAAGGCGATCGTGGAGGTGTCGGTGCCCTGCGAGGCCGCGTGCCCCGTCGGCGCCATCCGCAAGGACGCGCACGGCCACGCGCGCATCGACTTCGCCAAGTGCATCTTCTGCGGCGCGTGCTTCCGCGCGTGCCCCTTCTCGGCCGTGATGGAGAAGTCGCAGCTCGTGCAACTGCTCTGCGCGCTGCGCGCCGGCGAGAAGCTCACCGCCGTCGTCGCCCCCGCCGCCGCGTGGCAGTTCCCGGGCAGCGTGGAGCAGCTCTTCGCCGCGATCCGCGCGCTCGGGTTCGACGACGTGATCGAGGTCGCGCGCGGCGCGGAGATGACGACCGAGCACGAGGCGCTCGAGTTCGTCGAGCGCCAGAAGGAGGGCAAGGGGATCATGACGACCTCGTGCTGCCCGGCGTGGGTGAACCTGGTGCGCAAGCACCTGCCGGCGTTCCTGCCGCACGTCTCGGACACGCCCTCGCCCATGGCCTACGCCGCGCGCATCGCCAAGGAGCGCCGGCCGGACAACCGCGTCGTCTTCGTCGGCCCCTGCATCGCCAAGCGCGACGAGGCGCTGCGCCGCGAGAACGTCGACTTCGTGCTCTCCTTCGAGGAGCTCGGCGCCGTCTTCGCCGCGCGCAAGATCGCCCCCGTCGCGCTCGAGCCGGCGAAGCTCGACCGCCCGGCGCGCGAGGACGCGCGCAACTACGCCAAGAGCTGCGGCGTCACCGCGTCGGTCCTCGAGGGACTCAAGGGCGAGCTCCCGCCGGACTTCAAGCTCGACTCGCGTTTCATCGACGGGCTCGACCGCAAGTCCGTCGCCCTCGTCCGCCTCTACGCCGCGGGCAAGCTCCCCGGCAACTTCCTCGAGGTCATGTCCTGCAAGGGGGGCTGCGTCGGCGGCCCCTGCTCCCTCCACTCATGAAAACGATCGTCATCTGCATGGGCAGCTCGTGCTTCGCGCGCGGCAACGCCCGCAACGTCGAGCTGGCCGAGGCCTTCCTCGACGCCCACCCCGAGATCGAGGCGCGCGTGGACCTGCGCGGCGGCCTCTGCTGCGACCGCTGCGCCGACGGCCCGAACGTCGTCGTCGACGGCACCGTCCACACCCGCGTCGACGAGCCCGCCATGCGCGCGATCCTCGACGGCCTGCTCGGCTAGCACCCCGCCACGCGATCCCCCGCCCGCCCCATGCAATCCCCCGTCTTCACCCTCGAGAACGAGTGCCAGGACTGCTACAAGTGCGTCCGGCACTGCCACCCCAAGGCCATCCGCATCGAGAACGGCCACGCCGCCGTCATCCCCGGCGCGTGCGTCGCCTGCGGCGAATGTGTCCGCGTCTGCCCCGCCCGCGCCAAGCGCATCCGGCGCGACGTCGACCGCCTCCCGCGCCTGCTCGAGAGCGGCCGCCCCGTCTACGCCAGCGTCGCCCCGAGCTTCGTCGCGGCGTTCCCCGACTGGACGCTCGGCCGGCTCGCCGCCGCGCTGCGCTCCGTCGGCTTCGCGGGCGTCTCCGAGACGGCCCACGGCGCGCAGCTCGTCTCGGCCGCGACGGCGGAGTTCCTCCGCGACCATCCGCGCGGGCTGTGGCTCTCCTCCGCCTGCCCGGCCTCGGTCGACTACGTCCGCAAGTACCACCCCGCGCTCGCCCCGCGCATCGTCCCGATCGACTCCCCCGTCCTCGCCCACGCCAAGGCCCTGCGCCGCGCCTACGGGGCGGACGCCGCCGTCGTCTTCTTCGGCCCCTGCGCCGCCAAGAAGAACGAGGCGGACCGCGACCCCGCCGCGCTCGACCTGGCGTGCACCTTCCCGAACCTCGTCGAGTTCCTCGAGTCCCGCGGCGTCGTCGAGCCCCCGGACGAGGAGGCCGAGCTCGCGCTCGGCCCCGCGCAGGAGGGGCGCCTCTACTCCTTCGAGGGCGGGATGAACGAGACGCTGCGCGACCCCGCCGCCCCGCCCGCGCGGCTCCTCGCCGTCTCCGGGCTCGCCCAGATCGACCGCCTCTGCCGCGCCTCCGCCCCCGCGGAGGGCGCGCCCGTCTTCGTCGAGATGCTCGCCTGCCGCGGCGGCTGCGTGGGCGGCCCCGCGATGCCCCCCGGCGGCGCGGCGATCGACGCGATCGTCCGCACCGGCGAACTCGCCGGCGAGCCGCGCTCCAGCGTCGGGCGCGAGGTGCCGGTCGACGTCTCCCACGCCTTCCCCGCCGAGGCCGCCGAGGCCGCGGCGCCGGACGAGACCGCGATCCGGCA
The DNA here is from genome assembly GCA_946612175.1 of uncultured Verrucomicrobiota bacterium. Taxonomy (GTDB): domain Bacteria; phylum Verrucomicrobiota; class Kiritimatiellia; order RFP12; family UBA3636; genus UBA3636. The sequence continues at coordinate 3,076 of CAMOEO010000091.1, read as the reverse complement.
GGCCCTCGCCACCGTCGGCAAGTACGTCCCTGAGGACGAGCTCAACTGCGGCGCGTGCGGCTACGAGACGTGCCGCGACTTCGCCGCCGCGCTCCTCGCCGGCAAGGCCGAGACCTCGATGTGCCACACGTTCCTGCGCAAGAGCTTCGAGCGCAAGAGCTCCGCCCTCGTCAAGTACATCCCCGCCGGCGTCGTGGTCGTCGACTCCTCCCTCTCCATCGTCGAGAGCAACCACCTCTTTTGCGAGATCATGGGCGGCGAGGCACTGCGCATCTTCGAGACGCTCGGCTCGCTCGACGGCCTCGACCTCGACGCCATCGGCTTCCCGTTCGCGCCGCTGCTCTCCTCGATCCTCGAGAACGGCGGCGAGACCACGCGCTTCAACCAGACGCTCGGCGACCGCGTCGCCAACGTCTCCGTCTTCTGCATCGCGCGCGGGCGCCTCGCCGGCGCCGTCGTGCAGGACGTCACCAAGGGCGAGCTGCAGCGCGAGACCGTCGCCCGCAGCGCGCGCGAGCTCATCCGCAAGAACGTCCGCGTCGTCCAGGAGGTCGCGCGCCTCTTCGGCGAGCACGTCGCGCAGAGCGAGATCCTGCTCAACCAGATCGCCGGCCGCTTCTCCGCCTACGGCTCCGACAACCCCGCCCCGGAGTCGGAGCAGGAGGCCGTCGCGGCCGCCGCGGCCGCGCGCATCGCGGCGGCGGCCGCCGCGGGGGAGCCCAAGAAGTGAGCGCCCGCCCCGCCGGCGCCGCGGCCGCCGCGGCCGACTGGTTCCTCGAGATGGAGTGCGCGCAGATCTGCAAGCACGGGCAGGTCGCGTGCGGCGACGCCTTCGGCATCGAGCGCATCGACGCCGAGAGCCGCGCCCTCGCCGTCCTCTCCGACGGCCTCGGCTCCGGCGTCAAGGCGTCCGTCCTCTCCAACATGACGATGACCATGGCGATGCGCTTCCTGCGCTCCGACATGGACGTGCTGCAGAGCGTCGAGACCATCCAGGACGCCCTGCCCGTCGACTCCGTCCGCCAGATCGCCTACGCGACCTTCTCGATGCTCGACGTGCAGGTCGGCGGCCGCACCCGCCTCGCGGAGATGGGCAACCCCCGCTACGTGCAGCTGCGCGGGCTGGAGGACGTTGCGCCCGCCGCGCACCGGCAGATCGTCTCCCCGCGCTGGCCCGACCGCCCGATCGAGACCTACGAGCTGGACCTGCGCCTCGGCGACCGCATCGTCGTGTGCAGCGACGGCGTCACGCAGGCCGGGCTCGAGAACCCGGACCTCAAGTTCGGCTGGCGCCGTCGCGGCGAGCTCGAGTTCCTGCGCTGGACGCTCGAGCGCGACCCGGAGATCTCCGCCCGCGACCTGAGCGAGGCCGTCGTGCGCCGCGCCCGCGCGATGGACGGCGGGAAGAACCGCGACGACATCAGCTGCCTCGTCGTCTACTTCCGCCGCCCGCGCGTGCTGCGCATCCTGAGCGGCCCGCCCTTCCACCGCGAGAGCGACGCGCCCTACGCGCGCCTCGCCCAGCCCGGCACCGGCGCGGACGCCGTCGTCGTCTGCGGCGGCACGACGGCCAACATCGTGACGCGCGAGCTGGGCGCCAAGGTCTCGATGGACCTCAAACGGATGCGCGAGGCCGGCGACCTGCCGCCCTGCGCCGAGATCGAGGGCGTCGGCCTCGCCACCGAGGGCGTCCTCACCCTCGCGCGCGTCCGGCGCGTCCTCGAGACCGGCGCCGACTGGGCGCACGAGGCGCAGGCCGCGCGCGAGATTCTCTCGCGGATGCGCAACGCCGACCGCATCGAGTTCTGCGTCGGCACCAAGGTCAACGAAGCCCACCAGGACCCCAACCTCCCGGCCGAGCTCGACCTGCGCCGCAACGTCCTGCACGACATCGCCGCCGCGCTCGAATCGCACTACAGGAAACAGACCTCCTTCCACTTCTACTAGCCCGACCGCGACAGGCCCCGCCTAGGCGCTTCCCTCAAACGCGGAAGAGCCCGTGGCGGCCTTGCACGGCGTGGCGGGGTTCCGCCACGCCGGCTGCGGCCGGGGGTCGCGGCTTCGCCGCTCGCTGGCAAGAGGGTTCACGGGGCGGGCTGATTCGGGAAGGCCGCTCCGCGGCGGGCCGCGGCGTTGCCGCGCCCGCGCGGAGCGGGATGGTGCTAAGGCGTGACGGGGTTCGCGCGTTCATTTCCCTTCGAAGAGAAGTTCGGTTGTCCGGTGGTTTTCCACCCGCCACCAGTCAAAGGTTCCGTCATCCGCCGGATTCCGTTCGCAACGCAATTCGAGGGTTTCGCCGACCATCCCAGACCAATGCGAAACCGCGCCGGTCGCCGGGTTCGTCGTCACCGTCCGCGAATCCATTCCGACGTAGTAGTCGGAGTTGAAGAATCCGTGCGCGGGACGATCCCCGACGGCAGTCGAGACCGGCGTTTCGACGCGAAGGCGTTCGCCCGACCCATCCCGGCGGAAGAGTTCCAATACGAGCCGGCCGGCGTCATTGGTCGAAATGGAGCCTTCCCACGTGTTCTGGACGATGGTACCGTGGAGGACGTGGCGGACGCCATCCATGTCTTTCTTCGTCTTGTCGCCGGGAGCGGCGGCGAGGCGCGATTTCGCCAATGCGTCCAAGTCTTGGAGAAGCCCCAGTTTTTCGACAGCCATGCACAGCTCTTCGGTCCATCCGGCGTCCGACGCGGGAAACACGTCGAGGAAGAACTCCATCTGCTTTTCCCGGCTCCAATGCGGGAAATGGTCGCGGATGATCTCGAGGCTGCGCACATCGGGATAGTGGGCTCGGCGGTTCTCCCACGCGTAGAAGGACGCGGGCAGGCGGGAGCGGAATATCCATCCCACGCCGCACGCGGCGGCGAGGAAGAGGAGGGGGAGGAGGATGGAGATGCGTTTCATTGCGGGCGGGGCGGGGCAATGCCGAATGATGAATGATGAATGCGGCGGGGCGGGGTGAGCGGTTCATGCGAACGGTTCACCATCCCGTCGGGGAGTGGCGAAGAAACCGCCCGGGGTCGATGAAAATGATTTGGTTGTTCTTTTCGATTGCCGGATCGACATCGGG
>CAMOEO010000090.1 GCA_946612175.1 uncultured Verrucomicrobiota bacterium | reverse complement strand
GGGGCGGGGTCAATGCTGAATGATGAATGCTGAATGCGGCGGGGCGGGGAATTCGGGAAGGCCGCTCCGCGGCGGGCGGCGGCTTTGTCGCGCCCGCGCGGAGCGGGCAAGGGCGCGGCAGAGGCGGGAAATCATAACATTCCCTCCCAGTCAACGGCGAGAAGCGAGAACAATGCGGCGGACAAAACAAGGACGCTTGCCGCGGCGAAAAGAACCAGGCGTTTCCGGAATGAAAGGAACAGCGCGACTTCCGCGACGAGGAACACGGTTGCGTGTGCGACGAGCCGGACGGTCGACAGTTCGGAGAAGGACGGGAAAAGGTCCATTGCGTGTAGGGATCAAGGGTTGAAAAGGTTCGCGATCCGGTTGAAGAGAAGAGACAGTCGGAACAGGACGAGAAGGACGATGACGAGGACGAAGACGGCGGTCACGCGAGCGCCGTGGCGGGCCTTCCGGTTGTGGCGACGAATGTCATCCGGCGTCGGTTTCGGGCGACCCTCGCGTTCGGCGCACTCCATGTTGGCGACGAGGTCGCCGATGGTGCGGCAGCCGAAAACTCCTTGGGGGAGAGGAGTCCGCCGACCATTCCGAGTCGGAGAATCTCGGCATCGAAATCCTCGTCGTTCTGCGTCGCGAGGAGAGTCCGGAAGGCGTCATCCGGAACCATCCGGGCGAGGACGTCCGGGGTTTCGCAGATTGCGGACTCGACGAAGATGCGGCGCACCTCGGCGAGCATCCGCGGCACGGGGCCACTCTCGGACGTCCTCGAGCGGAGGCGGAGCTGCGCGAGAGCGGCGCGCCGGGCCCGGTCTCCGTTCCAGCGTCCCGCGGCGGGAATCGGCGCGATTTCGCCCGCCGCGGTGCGGCGTTCAAGTTCGCGGACGGGGTTGGGGCGTTTCATGGCGGGCGGGCGAATCAGAGGACGATGTCGAGGAACTTGCGGAGAGCGGCGAGGGTCTGGTCGAAGGAAACGTCTTTCGCGTAGGGAAAGGCGGCGCGGTAGCGTTCCCAATGGTCGCGGAGGGCGGCGCTCGTTTCAATGGCGGCGAGCCGCTCGCGGGCGTCCGCGAGGCGCGCTTCCGTGCCGCGGTGGCGGCAGGTCGCGCGAAGCGCGTCGCGGAGGATGTTCCCGCGGATCGCATCGCCGGAGAGCAGCCACAGGTCGTAGTAGTCGCGGGGACGCGTTCCGTAGACCGACAGCGTCAAAATGGACTCGATCTTTTCGGCGAGGATGGTTTCGCGGCTGTAGCCCAGAAGACGGATGGCGGGCGTGTCGTCGAACAGGCCCGGAAGCTCGTATTCCTCGGGGGCGGGGGTGACGGCGTCGCCGGTCGAAAGGTCGACGGAAAGATGGACGCGGATGCCGAAGGCCGCGGCGTCGAAATGGACGCGGAAGCCGCCGTAGGGGTCGTTCCGGCGGATGGGCTCGCCGCTCGCGACGGAGAAGGCGATGCCGTCGCCCGCGTCGACCGCGCAGACGGCTGCGAGGGCCGCGACCGCGGAGTCGGCCGTGAGCGCGAAGCCCCGGACCGTGGCGTCCATGTCCATCGTCGCGCGCTCGGCGAGCCCGTGCAGGTGCGCGACGAGAAGACCGCCCTTGAGGACGAACCGTTCGCGCCAGGGCGAGGCGGCGAGACGGACGAGGAACCGCTCGAACATGTAGTTCTGCAGGATCACGTGCGGGGCGAGGCCGAGGGCGGCGGCCCGGTTCCGGACACGGGCCTTGAGGCTCATTGCGCGCGCGTCGGCCCTCATAGCAGCACCTCCAGGAAGCGGGCGACGGCGCGGGAGACGCGGAGGCGGCGCGCATAGGCGTCGAGCCGGCCCAGATCCTTGTCCGGTCGGACGGCGTAGAGACGAAGCCCCGCCAGAAAGGTCTCCTCGTCCATCTTGTTGCGGCTGCGCACCAGATCGCAGATCGTCCGCTCGGCGTCATAGCAGGGGACTTCGTTCCCGAACGACGTCCGGCGCACGGTCCGCCCCAGGTCGAGGAGCTCCCGCGCGACATAGTGGCAGCGCAGCGCGTCGCGGACGCCCTCGCGGGGAACCGCGCTGCGGGGGAAGGTCGCCGCGTGCCGGGCGGGCGTTCGCTCCGCGAGCCCGTTCAGGAACAGGGCGGTCTCGTGCGAGAACACGAGCCGCGACGACCGCAGGGAAAGGACGAACAGCTCGTCCTCCATCCCCTCGGGCAGCAGATAGACGCCGTGCGCGACGCGCTCCAGCCGTCCGCGCGCCGCCCACCCCGCGAGCGAAGCGCGACTGCATCCCAGCGCCCGCGCCTGCGCCGCCGTGATGGTTCCGCCCTGTTTCAGGGCCGTTTCCCGTAGTTTTCCGAATCGTTCCATAGTTTCCCTTTTGCCAAACAAATCTACACATTCGTTTGACGAAAGTCAACTCCTTTTTCGCGGTTCCGCCACGCCGGCTGCGGCCGGGGGTCGCGGCTTCGCCGCTCGCGGGCAAGAGTTTTCACGGGGCGGGCTCCTTCGCGCCCTCAGCGGATTCCACGTGAGGGGCGGGTGCGGCGGGCGCGGGCGCGGCGGGGTCGGGAAGCACGAGAGGAAAATCCAATGCCGAAATGTCGATTCCGAAGTCCTCCAACCGTTTCGGTTCCCAGTTCGCATCCTTGGCTTCGTAGTAGTCTTCCGGAAGAACCGATTCGACCGAATCGCCGGACGAAGCGAGGGGAACGTTCGACAGGAACAGGAAATCGTACAGCGAACGGCAGACCGGCAGGTAGAAATCGGACCAGGAGCAACCCGGGAAGATTTCCTCGTGCGTGACGAAACCGACCTCGAACGGAATCCGTTCCGGTTTCATGACGATGAAATCGCCGTCGGAACAGCAACCGATGATGTGGAAACCGCTTCGGCGGGAGTCCGGAAACTCGTCGCTCAATTCGATCTGCTTCGAGATTCGGTAGACCAAACCGCCGCCCGCCCACAGGTCGCGAAGAGGAACGAGACGCCGCGCGAAATCGAGGAGGCATTCCGGCTCCCGTTGATTTCGGAGCGATGTGAGAACATCATCCGAGGCGGGGCCGAAGACGCCGTCTTGGAACAACGCTCTTATTCGATTCGCCAGAAGTTCAATTTCCATTGCGGGCGGGGGTGGGGTCAATGCTGAATGATGAATGCTGAATGATGAATGCTGAATGATGAATGATGAATGCGGCGGGGCGGGGTGCGGGAAGGGCTAGGGGGCGGGAGGAGATGCGACGGACGGGGGCGGCTCCGCCTCCCCCGAACCCCCGCCGAAGATGGCGGGCTCCGCACATTCCTTCTGGTTCAAAATGGTGTCACCATCGCTTGTATAATAGGGCAAGCCGGCTTTCGTGCAATAGTTCCATAACAGCTCCTTGTCCAACAAGAGTTGCCTTTTGATCCAGAGCATGCCGGCAAAGACATAGTTCCGTTCGGAATAACAATCCAGAACTTGCTTCACCTTGCGAATGTCCGTTTCCCCGGAAATCACAGAGCAATAGCAAAGCTCCTGTCGCGAATTTTGGGCCACGGACACAGCGGGAAGAGGAATGTGCCAAGCCAGAATGAGGACGATGACAATTCCAGATGCGATCTTGAGGGTCTTCCGGCGTTTCATGGTCGTCATGCTTCCAAGGTGTGCGGGCGGGACTCCGCGGCAAGAGCGGCGCGACGGTGCGGGATTCTACCACGAGCCGGGGAAAAAGACGAGGAAAATGTGCGGAATTCGCGGGCGATGCGATATTCTTGCGGGCGCGTTCGTGGCGGGGTCCTCGGCCCGCGCCGGCGCGGTGGCGAGGGCGAGGAGGGGGGGGAGGAGGGCGAGGCGTTTCATCGGGTTGAAGAGGTTGAAGGGGTTGAAGGAGTTTAAAGTTGAAAGGGTAAAGGGAAAAGTGGCGGAGCGTGGCGGGGTTTGATTGGCATTTGCGTTGGTGGATGATGTCAAGGCTCTGCGCTCTCTGCGTTCTCTGCGTGAGATTCAGACTCCGTGGACTCCGCGTGGGGTTTTGGCTCTGCGGCCTCTGCGCTCTCTGCGTGAGATTCAGACTCCGCGGACTCCGCGTGGGGTTTTTGGCTCTGCGCTCTCTGCGCTCTCTGCGTGAGTTTCTTCCGCGGCGGGGCTCTGCGTGGCGCAAAGGCGGAAGCCGAGGGAGTCGTCCCGGTAGGAGGGCGAGATCCTGCTCCGGTTGGAGGACTCGCAGAACAAGGAAGCGCGAGAGCCAGATGGCACCCGCGGCAAGGGCGAGGAGGGGGAGGAGGGCTACGGGGCGGGCTCGAGCATGATGTCGCGGAAGGCCGCGATGTCCTCGGGCGTGAAGCCGAGGTCGAGGACGTAGGCCTCGACGCGCTCGTGGATCGTCTTGCCCGGCCAGCGGTCGAAGCCGCGGACGAGCTTGTTGAAAAGCTTCTCGTGGTTGAAGTCGGTGCTGCGGTTGTGGAAGGCGGTGACCTCCCAGTCGAGCCAGAGCTCCTCCTCCTCCACGCCGAGCAGCGCGTTGAGGATGAACCCGACGGCGCCGGTGCGGTCCTGCCCCGCGATGCAGTGGAAGTCGATCGGGTAGTTCGCCGGGTCGAGGAACACGCGGAAGACCTTCGTGAACGCCTTCCGCCCCCCCTCCTCCTGCATGCCGCCGTAGGCGGAGGAGGAGACGTTGATCCACGCCACGGTCGGGCCGAGCGGCGAGCCCTCCATGCCGTAGACCTCGCCTTCGGAGCGCAGGTCGACGTCGGTCTTCACGCCGAGCGTTCCGAGCCAGCGGTCGCGGTTCTCGTCGTTGATGCGCGTCGTGCCGGGCTGGCGGCACTTGCGGACGCGGAAGAGCCGGTCGATGCGGTACTGCGCGTTGTCGGCGAGCGTCTGCAGAAGCGTCGCGACGGGAACGGCGGGGGACGTTTTGCAGCACCAGCGCCAGCCGTCGGAGCCGGGCTTCAGGACGACGGCGAGGAGGTTCGGGCCCTTGCGGACGCGGACGGGGAAGGCGAAGTTGTCGGCGCCGATCGGCTTCCTGTCGTTGCCTTCCCTGCGGTCGAAGACGAGCTCCCCGTTCACGTACAGCGTCCAGAACCAGTCGGCCCCGCAGCCGAGCGAGAGCCAGCCGTCGTCGGAGGCGTCGACCGCGGCGAACAGCACGGCGGGGCCGACCGCCTTCGCGCGGCCGTGGATGTACCAGTCGCCTTCCTTGTTCTTCGAAAGGGTTTCGGCCGGGGCGCCGCAGAACGCCTCCGGGATCTCGCGCAGCGCGGCGAGCGCGGCCCCGCCGTCCGCGTCGAAGGCGGCCTGCGCGGGACGGAACAGCGTCCACTGCGGGGGCAGCTCGCCGGAGACGAGCGCGAGCCGCGCCGAGCCCGCGAGCTCGGCGCGCAGGCGCACGACCTCGTTGGAGAGCGCGGCCTCCTGCGCGAGGAGGGCGGCGGGGTCGGCCGCCTCCGCGAGCAGTTCCTCGCGGGTGTAGAAGACGTCGGAGGCGTTGCTGTTGAGCCCGGCGGAGCGGTAGACGAGGCCCTGCCGGACGCGGCGGCCGCCGAGGCCGACGCGCCCGCCGAGGTCGCGGACGTTCGGGACGTCGCCGCCGTCGATCAGGCGCGGCGCGAGGTCCTCGGTGCGGAACGTCCCGGTCGCGGAGGCGCCGCCGCGCGCGGAGACGGTCCACTCCCACTCGCGGGCGATCTCGAAGCAGCCGTCCGCCGCGAGATGGTGGTGGTCCGTCCCGCCGCGGAAGAAGACCTTGCCGTCGGGCTTGCGGCGCACCTCGACCATGAAGGCGGGGCCTTCGCCCTCGGGAGCGGTCCCCTTCCAGGCGAAGCGGACCTTCGCGGGAACCTCGCCCCCGTCGCGCAGCGCGCGGCGGAACGCCTCGTTCGTGTAGGCGTTCACGCGCTCCTCGCGGGGCATCAGGACATAGCGGCGCTGCGTCTCGTTGAGAAGCGGCACGACCGCGCCTTCGGCGGGTTCGACGAGGCGGATGCCGTCCTCCGCGGCGAAGAGCGCGGGAGCGGCGGCGAAGAGGAGGGCGGCGAGGATGGCGTTTCGGTTCATGGTCGGATCTCCTTTGGGCGTGCCTTCATCCTACCACAACGCCCTCGTCCGCGGCAACCGCGCGCGCCGCGGCGCGCGCGGCGGGCGCCTCTCCGTCTCCGGTCCCGGCATCGCCCGGCCGCGGCTCGTGCTCCGGGCTCCCGGAATCCGCGGTTCGCGAATGCGGGGTCGCTCGAAGGGGCGCTCCCGCGGTGGCCTCGCGGGTCCCGGTCGCTCGGCGGCGTGCAGGCCGCCGTCGCTCCCGTGACCTCGCGATTCCGCTCGCGGGAGCGCCCCTCCTCGCTGTTCCCCCCGCATTCGCGAACGGGTTTTCGCCGATGGCCGTGTTTTCTCGCGGAGGGAAGTCCGGCGCGTCGCGCGTCCGGCTCCTCCGGCTCCCGGGCGGCTCCGCCGGCCTGGCGCCGCGCCGGACACGCCCCCGCGGACCGTTCCGGGGCGGTCGGTTCGTCGCTGGCGCTCCTCGCCTTTGCCCGCGCCCGGACCGGTCTCGCGGAGGGCGCGCCCGTCATCGGCGCGGCCGCCGGAGCCCCCGTCGCCGTCGCACGCCGTCCGCACGCCCCGCCCTGCTATCGCGACCGGGGGCTACGTTCCGCGGGAGCCCACGGCGCCCAGATCTTCGGCCCGTTCCACCGAATTCTCATGGTCTTGGAATCCACCAAATTCTACAGTAGATTCACCGCTATAGAAGCGGAGAATCGCATAAGTATAAAACACGGTCGGCGAATGGGGCGGAGAACGTGCCGAGCCGTGATTCGGCCCGGGCGGCCGGAGGAGGAGGAGCGCCCCGCCGCGGGGGAGCGGGCGGGGCGGCTACAGCAGGTGCTGGCCGCCGTCCACGAAGAGGATCTGTCCCGTCACCGTCACCGCGCGGCAGAGGTACAGCACCGCGTCCGCGACGTCCGCCGGCAGCGACCGCACCGCCAGCGGCACCGGCCCCGCCGGCTCCGCCAGCGCGGAGTCCTCCGGCGGCAGCACCGGCCCCGGCGCGACCGCGTTCACCGTGAAGCGCGGCGCCAGGTCCAGCGCCGCCGCCCGCGTGAACGCCTCCAGGTCCTTCTTCGCCAGCCAGTACGGCAGGTTCTCGGCCGAGGCGGACGCGATCGAGCGGTCCAGGACGTTGACCACCCGCCCGCAGTATCCCGCGGGCAGGATCCGGCTCTCGCACGCCAGCGCGTGCATCTTGCGCGCGAGGAGGATCGGCGCCAGCGCGTTGACGCGCCACAGCTCCTCCATCCGCTCCACCGACGCCGACGCGAGCGTGTCGTGCGAATAGAGCGACGCGTTGTTGACGAGGATGTCGATCCATCCCGCCAGGTCCCACGCCGTCTTCATCGTCACCTCCGGCGCGTAGGCGTTCGAGAAGTCCCCGCACACGCACCACGCCTGGCGCCCCAGCGTGCGGATCTCCCGCGCGAGGGCGTCGGCCTCCGTGCGCGAGGAGCGGTAGTGCACCACGATGTCGCACCCCTCGCGGGCGAGGGCGAGCGCAATCTCGCGCCCGAGGCGCTTGGCGCCTCCCGTGACCAGGGCGACCTTGTCGAGCAGCTGCATGGCGTCGGTTCTCGTTTCGGGGTCAGGGGGCCGCGTCCGCCCCGGGACGGATCCAGGCGGAGGAGCCGTCGGGCAGCAGCACGCGGAGCCACGCCCCCCGCGTCTCGCGGACGCGGAGCGGCGTGGCGGAGGGAACGTCGAAGAGCTTGAGCGCCGTGGCGGAAGGCGCCAGCCGCCCCGGGAGGGGGCGCGCGAGGCGGAGCGTCCCGTCGACGACGGCCGGCGGCGCCGCCGCGCCGCCCTCCGCCTCCGGCGCGCCGGAGGTCCCGCCGGCGGATTCGTCGGGCGGCCGGGTGTCGGCCGGCCCGGTTCCGTCCGCCTCCTCCGGCGGACGCTCCGCGACCGCGAGCGCGAACGGCCCCGCGGAGAGCGTGCGGTACCCCGCCGCGCGCGGGTCGAAGAACGCCACCGAGAACGCCGCGGCGGAGACCACGTTGGTGGAGAGGGGGATCACGACCTGCGAGACCTCGAGCCGGCCGTCTTCCCGCGCCTCGACGCGCGCCGGATAGACCCGGAAGCCCGGCCCCGGGGCGTAGGACGGGATCGCGTGCGCCAGCTCCGCCCCCGCGCCGCGCAGCGTCCAGCGCAGCGTGAGCAGGTCGCCCGGCGCGCACGCCGCGGGCGAGAGCGCCGCCTCCAGCGAGAGCGGCCCCACGGCGCCGCAGAAGTCCGCGGGCCGCCCCTCCGCCGGCAGGGGCCGCACCGAGAGGGACGTCCGCGGCGCCGTCGCGGAGAACGGCGCCAGCGTGTACTGCCGGAAGAGCCCGGAGCGCGAGGTCAGCCGCCGCAGCGTCCCGGAGAGCGTCGGCGCGAACGACACCTCGCCCGCCGCGTGCAGCGTCAGCGGCGCCGACCAGCGCAGCACCGTCGGGTCGGCCGACGCGACGCGCTCGAACGAGCCCACGTCCAGCCCCGCGCCGGTCGCCGGGAGCCCGTCCACCGAGAGCCGCCCGCCGTCGCCGAGCTCCGCCCCGCCGAGGTCGAGCGCGAGCGTGCACGCGACGCGCTGCCCCGCCCAGTAGGCGTCCTGCGCCGGCTCGAGCGAAACCGCGAGGGCCGGCGCGCGCGGTTCCGCGGCGGCGCACCGCGGGACGAACGCGCCGAGCCATAGCGCCGGAAGCGAGAGGAAAAGAAGGGCCGTCCGTCGGTTCATCGCGCGTCCTCCCCGGGTTCCGTCTCCTCGAGCGCCGGCAGCGGCCGCGCGAGCCGCCGCTCCGACGCCGCCACGCTCGACGCGAGCAGCGCCGTCGCCGCGAACGCCAGCGCCGCCGCGGCCGTCGCCGCCGCGCGCAGCCCGCGCCGCCGCGCCGCCGAGCGCCGCAGCAGGAGCGCCGCCCACAGCAGCGCCCACGCCGCCGCGAGCGCCGCGCGTCGCGCCGCGAGCGGAAGCCGGTAGTGCCACGCCAGCGGCGCGCGGTACCACGGCAGCTCCGCCGCCGGGCCCCCGCCGGCCTCCTCCGCCGCGCCGCCGTCCGCCGCGTCCTCCGCCGCGCGCAGGTCGGCGAGCGCGAGGCCGAGCGAATGCTCCAGCTCCGGCGTCGTGCCGGAGAGCGCCTCCGCGCGCAGCAGCGCGTCGCAGGCCTGCGCGGGGCGCTCCGCGAGCAGGAGGCAGGTGGCGTAGTCGTGCAGCGCCGCCGCGTCGGCGGGGCCGTCCTCGAGGATCGCGCGGAAGCCGCCCGCCGCCGCGAGGAAGTCCTCCGGCGTGCGCGCCGCCGCCGCCGCCGCGCACGCGCGCCGCCAGCGGAAGCCGCCGTCGTCCGCGGCCCGTGCCGCGGGCGCCGCCAGCAGCAGCCCGAGCAGCAGCGGGACGACCCGCAGCGCGCCGAGTAGCGCCGCGAGCCGTTCGCGGCGCGCCCGCACTGCGGCGCGCGGGTCGGCGCCCGGGCGGAACCCCTCGTCGAAGATCTCCTGCAGCAGCCGCGCGGCCTCGTCCGCCGCCGCGGCGTCCGCGCCGTGCCGCGCGAGGATTTCCCGCGCGTCCGCCGGCGTGAGCCCGGGGCGGTCCTCGCCGAAGCGGTCGCGCAGGAACGCGCGGACCGCATCGAGCGCCTCCTGGGGCGTGCGTGCGGCGCGCAGGCGCGCGGTAGAGTCGTCGACCATCGACACGGTGTCGGCAGCTTCCGCACGACGTGCGAACACGTCTTCCATGCGCGGGCCGTAAGCGCGCAGCAAACCTTGCAGTTGCGAGAAGCGCTCTTGCTGGAAGGCGAGCTGTTCGGGATCGAACTCGATTGAGTCGCGGTACGCGCGAGAAGAGGCGGCCACGTCCTGGATGACGTATCCGGCCTCGCG
>CAMOEO010000089.1 GCA_946612175.1 uncultured Verrucomicrobiota bacterium | reverse complement strand
CCGCGGCGGCGGGCTCGGGGGCCTCGGGGGTCGCGGGGGGCGGCGGCGCCGCCGTCGCCGCGGCGGCGAGCGCCAGGGCGGGGAGGAGGATCGCGGAGGGCGGCGGGAGGCGCGGGCGCATGGCGGGCGGGGTCAGGCGCGGGGGCGGAGCCGGTCGGGCGGAACGCCGCGCAGGGAGCGCACCCCTCCCATCACGAAGGCGGAGATCTCGCGCGTGAACTGCTCCGCCTCGGCGGGGGTCGGGCGGTCGTTGCGGAAGAGCGCTCGGCGCGCCGTCGTGTTGAGCGCGAGGCAGCTGAAGAACGCGTTGATGGCGAAGACGCAGCAGCCGACCTGGTAGTCCGTCGCGTTGGGGCCGATCATGCGGCGGAGGCGCTCGGCGAGGTCGGAGTACCGGGGCGCGATGTGGTTGGAGAGGATGTCCTGCGAGATGGGGGAGGGGCGGGCGACCTCGTGCGTCATGAGGCGGCGGAGAAGCCCCGCGGACCCGGTCTCGAAGACGGAGGCGATGCACGCGCGCACGTAGCGGTAGAGCCACTCGCGGTCGGCGTCGATCGAAAGGGCGGAGAGCCCGGCCTCCTCCTCGCGGACGGTGTGGTCGAGCGCGTAGTCCCAGACGGCGCGGTAGAGGCCCTCCTTGCCGCCGAAATGGTAGTTGACGGCGGCGATGTTGGCGTCCGCGGCGCGGCAGACGTCCTGGATGCGCGTCTCCTGGTAGCCGCGGTCGGCGAACTGCCGGCAGGCGACGCGGAGGAGCCGTTCGCGGGTGTTTCCGCGCGGGGCGGAGGTCTTTCGGCGGGAGGAGGCTGGCATGGGGGGAGGACGAGGTCCGGAAGCGGGGCAGAGAATAGGGAAAGCGGCGGAAAAAGGCAACAAAAAAGCGCTTTCCGCCGGCGGTTCGGGGGAGTTGCCGAAGGCGCTCGTTTCTGGTAGTCTTTGGGCCATGCAGATCAAGGACATCCTCGCCGGCGGCCGCGTGTCGGTCTCGCTGGAGGTCTTTCCCCCGAAGAAGGACGAGGGCTTCGCGCGGATGCGCGAGGTCGTCGAGCGGCTCTGCGCCGCCCGGCCGTCGTTCATGAGCGTCACGTTCGGCGCCGGCGGCGGGCGCGACGCGCACACGGCCGACGTCGCCGCGCTCATCGAGGGGCGCGGCGTCACCGCCCTCGCGCACCAGACCTGCGTCGGCACCGACCCCGCGCAGCTTCCCGCGCGCCTCGCGCTCCTGCGCTCGCTCGGCGTCGAGAACGTCCTCGCCCTTCGCGGCGACCTGCCGGAGGGCGCCGCCGCGCCCGCGTCCGGCTTCTTCGCGCACGCCTCCGACCTCGTCCGCGCCATCCGCGCCGCGGACCCGTCGTTCTGCGTCGGCGGCGCCTGCTACCCGGAATGCCACCCGGAGAGCCCGCACACGGACGAGGACGTCCGCCGCCTCAAGGAGAAGGTCGACGCCGGCTGCGACTTCCTCACCACCCAGATGTTCTTCGACAACGCGCTCTTCTACCGCTTCCTCTGGAAGGTGCGCGAGGCGGGGATCTCCGTCCCCGTCGTCGCGGGCATCATGCCCATCACCAACGGCAACCAGGTCGCGCGCGCCCAGAAGCTCTCGGGCTCGTTCATGCCGCGGCGCTTCACGGCGCTCGTCGACAAGTTCGGCGACAAGCCCGCCGCGATGGAGCAGGCCGGCGTCGCCTACGCGACCGACCAGATCGTGGACCTGATCGCCAACGGCGTCCGCGCGATCCACGTCTACACGATGAACAAGCCGCAGGTCGCGGAGGCAATCCTCCGCAACCTCTCGGAAATCCTCGCCGCCGGGTAGCGCGATGGAGTTCACGGGCCGCGACGCCGCCCGCTTCCTGGGCGTGAAGGGCGAGCCGGACGCCGCGCTCCTCGCCCGGCTCGTTGACGCCGCCGCGCGCGTCCGCGCCGCGGCCGCGCCGGCCTGGACCGCGAAGCTCCTCCCGTTGCGCGCCGACGGCGACGCGCTCGACTTCGGCGGCGGCGCGCTCGCGGTGCGCAGCGCCCACCTCGCGCGCAACCTGCGCGGCTGCGACCGCGCGTTCCTCTTCGCCGCGACGCTCGGCGCCGGCGTCGACCGCCTCGTCCGCGGCCGCGAGGCCGTCGGCGAGATGGCCGACGCCGCGCTGCTGCAGGCCGCGGCCGGGGAGCTCGCGGATGCGCTCTGCGAGGACGTCGTCTCGGCGCTCGCGCGCGACCCCGCCGTGGCGGGGTGCGCGCTCCGCCGCCGCTTCTCGCCCGGCTACGGCGACCTTCCCCTCTCGGTCCAGCCCGCCTTCCTTGCCGCGCTCGACGCCACCCGGCGCCTCGGCATCACGCTCACGTCCTCCTTCCTCATGGTCCCCACGAAATCCGTCACGGCTTTCGTCGGCGTCGCACGTCCGTCCCCGGGTGGTTCTTGATTCGGATCGCCGCTTCCAGAGCGGACGATTGCGCGAGTTTCACCTACGGTGGAATCGAAACGGCCGCGGTTGCCGCGGCCCGACCAATCCCGCCCGCGCGGCGCCGCGCCGCGCGGAGCGGGGTTTCCCGAAATTGTGGGAAAGTGTGGGAAATGACGCCGGGGTCTTGACTTCGGCCGCGCCGCCCTGTATTTTCGGCGGCGTAATCCGCGATTCCGCCCGCAACGCAACCCCCGCCCGCCCCCTCCACCATTGTCCACCAACTCCCATTGCCACCAGTGTCCACCAACCCCAATGCCAATCCCAATCCAAGTCCCGCCCGGCTCTCCCGTCCATGGCCATTGTCATTGATGGCATTGCCGATTGGTGGACATTGATAGTTGGTGGACAATCCCATCCCCGCCACGCAACTTTTCCCTTTACACTTTCAACTTCTTCAACCCCTTCAACCCCTTTAACCCGATGAAACGCCTCGCCCTCCTTCTCCCTCTCCTCGCCCTCGCCGCGCCGGCGTCCGCCCAGGATCCCGCGATTCCGGATTCGCTCCGCGAGGCCTTCGCGCCCGGCGCCGCCGCCCCCGCCGCGCGGCCGGACGCGGACGCCCCGCCGCCGATTCTCCTGCGACTCGAAGGGGCGGACGCCGCCGCCGAGGCGCTCCGCATCCTCGTCGAACCGATCGCCGAAGGATCCGGCGAAACGAACGCACCGGCCCTGGTCGCCGCGCACGCGTCCGGATTCCTCGAGGGCTCCCTCGCCGGCCTCGGGCTTTCCGCGATGGACCGCGCGAAGCCCGTCTTCGCCGCGGTGTGGAAACTCGAGCCCGAAGACTGGCTCCGGTCGGATTTCCTCCTCTCCCTGCCCGTCGCCCGCGCCGACCTCGGCGCCAAGGTCACGCGGAACCTCGGCGCGCGCAGCGCCGTCGGCGCGGACGGCCTCGAGGCGCATCCGTTCGGCTCGCTCTGGATCGCGTTCGAGGGCGACCGGACGCTCGTCGCGTCGCGCGCGTCCGCCTTCCCCGCGCGCGCCGCCTTCCCCGGCCTCGCTCCGGTCCTCCCCGACGCCCTGCTCTCCGCGCGCGTCGCGTCGTTCCGCCGCGCGTTCCCCCCGACGACCCCTTTCGACGCCCGGGATCCGCGGCCGTCGGAACTCGTCGACGTCCGCCTGCTCTCCGACGCGGAGCGCGTCTTCCCCGACCCCGCCACGGGACGGCCGCGCGAATTCGGCGGCTATTGTTTCTTCTTCCTGGGGACCGACCCCGGGTTCGACGTCGACGCGGAGGGCGACTTCGCGCTCGTCGTCTCCCGCGAGGAGGGGCTGCTCTTCTACAAGTCGATGCGGCCGCTTCCCGGCACGGCCGCGCCGAAGGTCGCCGAGCTCCCCGCGCCGGAGCTTCTCGGCGACGGCGACTTCGCCGCCGTGCCCGCCGACGCGCTCGCCTGGGCGCTGCGCAGCGCCGTGCCGTCCGTCCCGTTCGACAAGGCGGCGTTCAAGGTCAGGCTCCGCTTCAACGACACGCCGGAGAACCGTCTGCGCACGGGGCCGCTGCGCGACCTCGCGTCGGCCGTCGGCCGGCTCCTTTCGGACGGCGCCCTCCGCGCGGCGCTGCGTCCCGCGCCCGGCGGCCGGCTCCGCCTCGACCTGCGCCGCGACGGCGGCGGCGCGGCGGCGCGCGCGTTCGGGAAGGCGCTCGCGCGCGCCCGCGAAAACGAATGGCGAATCGCGGGCACGAACGGCTTCGCCGCCTTCTTCCCGGACTTCGCGGACCTCGCGCCGGACGGCCTCTCCGCCGCGCTCCATCCGCGCGGGGCCGGCCTCGGCGCGTTCGCGGACGGCTTCGGCGACGAGGCGGAGTTCCGCGTCGCGGACGAGGGCGGCGCCGCCGTCCTGCGCCTCGCCCCCGCCGGCGCCGGCGCCGACGCACCGCCCGCCGCGGGTCCGGCGCCGGCGCTGCCGCTCGGCGCCGTCCGCGCCCGCTTCCCCGGCTGGTCGCCCGCCTCGGTCTTCGCCGTCCGCCCCGCGGCGCTGGAGGCGCTGCTCGGTTCCGGCGCGGAACCCTCCGCCGGCGCGGACGGCGACGCGCTCTTCTACGCCGGCGGTCCCGTCGGGGAGGAGGAATGGGTCGGCGTCCTCTCCGTCCCGCCCGACGTCCTCCGCGCGACGCTCCTCTCCGTCGGCCGCGCCTACGCGCGGGACCGGGCGCGCGAGACCGCCGCCTTCGATTCCGAAGAGGAGGACCGCCAATGAAACGAATCGTCCCGCTGCCGCTCCTCGCCGTCGCCGCCTTCGCCGCGCACGCGACGGAGCTGTTCGTCCCCGACCTCTTCTACGCCCGCGTGCCCGACCGCGCGGCGAAGGAGGACCTCGTCTCGATTTCGGTCGAGGCCGAGGCGGCCGAGGGGCCGCCCGGCGCGTGCGCGCTCTCGGTCCGCTCCGACGAGGACGACGTCCGCGTCGTCGTCGAATACGCGGTCGCGGTCTCGTCCGGCGACGCGCCGTGCGCGGTCCGGCTCTCCTGCGCGCTCGAGCCCGAGGCGTTCGCGGCGGTCGCGCCCGGGCTCACGGACCTCGCGGGCCGTCCCGTGCCGGACGCCGCCGCGCGGCTGCGTCCGCTGCTCGAGGCCGCCGACCCGCGCCTCGGCGAGGCGATGCTGCTGCTTGAGAGGACGAAGGCCCTCTTCCTCGCGACGCTCGAGGCGCCGCCGCGCCACGCGCTGCGCGACGGTGACTTCGTCCCGCTCGACGGCGCCGCCGCCGCCGCCCCGGCCCCGGCGCTTCCGCCGCCGTTCGACTGGGCGTCCGCCGTCCGCACGAACCGCACGCTCGTGCGCGAGGCGGACTTCCGCGACCGAGAGCTGCTGCCGCTCCTGCGCGAGGAGGCGTTGGAGCCGCTCGTCTCCGGCCCCGACCGCGACGCGCCGTGGCTCGAGGAGGCCCGCGGCTACGTCGAGCGGGAGCTCGAGCGCGCGTGGCTCGGCCCCGCGCGCCTCACGGACCGCCCGAACCCCGACTGGGGCCGCGCCTACGACTTCACGATCCGCGAGGGCTCGCGCGACCCGTTCCTCACCTGGATGTCCGTCGTCGGGCAGAAGAAGTGGCACTGGGACGACAAGGCCCGCGCGCAGCTCGCCGAGATGGAGGCGGCGCTCGCGGCGCGTCCCGCCGGCGAGGCGCCCTTCGCGCGCCTCCTCGCCGCGCACGCGCGGCAGTGGGTCGACCCCTCGTCGCAGCACGCCCGCGCGCTCTGCGCCGCCGCGGTGCGCTGGGCCGAGTCCCACGCCGCGCGCCCCGAGCGCTCGGAAGCCGTCCTGCGCGTCCTGGAGCAGTTCGTCGACGCGCGCTCCGACCGGCTCGTCGCCGCGCTCTTCGACTCCGGCGCCGACCCGTGGATCGGGCTCGTCCTCGCGGGGCGGGTCTCCCTCGCGCGCCGCGATGAGTCCAGCTCCGCCGCCGAGCGCCGCACCCACCTGAACAACGCCGGGCTCGCCTTCCGCCGCGCGTGGGAGCTGCACCCGGAGTTCCCGCAGGGCGCGTTCGGGATGATGGAGACCGAGGCCCGCTGGTGCGGACGGCGCGAATCGCGCGACGCGTGGTTCCGCGCCGCGCTCGCCGCCCGCTTCGATTCGCCCGAGCTGCACGGGCGCTACGAGCGCTGGCTCGCCTGGAACGACAAAGGCGGACCCGCCTCCCTGCGCGCGCTCCGCGCCCACGCGGAGGCGTGCCTCGGCGCGGGGCGCGGCGATTCGATGCTACCGTGGTGCGGCCTTCTCGGGCTCCTGCACGAGCTCGCCGAATCCGGCCGCCGCCCCGCCGAGTTCTTCGCGGACGACGCCCTCGTCCGGACCGTCGCCTCGGCCGCCGCCGCGCTCACGTCCGCCGGAACGGCGGCGACGCCCGCGGCCCGCGGCGGCGCCGCGGCGCTGCTTGCCTGCATCCACGCCTCGCGCGGCGACCTCGTCGCCGCCCTCGCCGCGAACGCCGGATCCGCCGGCGTGGGAACGGAAATCCAGAAGTGCTTCCCCGACGGCTTCCACCTGCTGAACCTCCTCACCGCCTGCGCCGAGTCGCACGCCCTGCGCGTCCTCCCGCTCGCGCGCCGCCTCCTCGCCGGCGACGCGGCCGGCTGCTACGACGGCGCCGAAGCGATCCTGCGCGGCCCCGGCGCCCGCTCGCTGGACGAGGTGACGGCGGACGCGCTCGAGCTCCTGTCGATGCGAGGATTCCTCGCCTCGCGCTTCGACCGCGGCGAGGAGCGCTTCGTCGGCGTGCTCCGCGCGCGGAACTTCACCAGCTGGTTCAACTACAACTCGCTCCTTCCGGGCGAGGGCTGGCGCCTCTCGATGGATCCCGACCCGGAAGGCACGCTCACGGCGCTCGTCCCCGGCAGGCCGCGACCGCTCGAATTCAACGAGCCGGTCCCGCTCCCGCTCGAAGTCTCCGCCACCGTCGCGCTCCTGCCCGACGCCGGACGGCGCAACCTCTTCGCCGTCCGGCTCGACAAGGCCGACGGACTCTTCGGCCGGTTCGCCGACGACGGCCGGCCGGCGCTCTCCTTCCACCTCGGCGAGGACGGCCGCCTCGCCGTCCGTTACTGGGCCCCGCGCGAGGAAGGCGGCGTCTGGTTCGGCGCCGAGGACGCCTCCGCCGCCGTGGACCTACCGCCCCTCCCCGAGGGCGCCGACCCCGTCGCTCCGCGCGAAGTCGCGCTGCGCGCCGTCTTCCGCCCCGACCGCGTCGAGGCCTTCGTGGGCGACGCCCCCGCGCCCGCGCTCGTCTTCGCCACCGACCGCTACGCCCCCGCCGCCTTCCCCGACGGCGCCAAGCTCCTCTTCTTCGGCAAGGGCGCCTCCTTCCACGGCTTCACCTTCCGCAAGCCCCACGCGGAGGCCGCGGAGAAAATACCTCACGCGGAGTCCGCGGAGTCTGAATCTCACGCGGAGTCCGTGGAGGCTGGATCTCACGCAGAGAACGCAGAGACCGCAGAGTCTGAATCTCACGCAGAGAACGCAGAGACCGCAGAGCTCTGACAATGTCCACCAACTCCCAATGCCACCAGTGTCCACCAACGCCAATTCCAATCCCAATCCTCGTCCCGCCCGGCTCTCCCGCCCATTGCCATTGTCATTGTTGACATTGACCATTGTTGGACATTGAGAGTTGATGGACAATCCCCCGCTCCCCGCCACGAAAGGAAACCCGCAATGAAACGCCTCGCCCTCCTCCTCCCCCTCCTCGCCCTCGCCGCCGCGCCGGCGCGTGCCGAAGACCCCGCCACGAACGCCGAAACCGAGGATCGCTATCCTCCGATCGTTCCCGTCCTCGCGGTCGGCATCTTTCCACCCTTGCAGATCGGTTCGGAGGATGCGTCCGTGCTGGGCGTCCGCCTCTCGCTTCCCTACGCGAAGCACGCAGGCGTGATCGGCATCGACGCGGGCGTCGTGAACGATGCCGGCTATCTTGCCGGCGTCCAGATTGGCCTCGTCAATCTCGCGGAAGAATTCCACGGCTTGCAGCTCGGCGTGTTCAACCGGTCCGACTACGTTCTCGGCGGCGCGCAAATCGGACTGTTCAACAAGTGCGATCACGGTGTGTACGGATTGCAAGCCGGTCTCATCAACTTTTGCGACAGGCTTGAAGGCGTTCAGATCGGGCTGATCAACACCGCCGAACGCCTTGAAGGATTCCAACTCGGCTTGATCAACATGACAAGTTCGCTTTACGGCGTCCAACTTGGCGCCGCGAACATGGAGATGTGCGAAGACTGCATCGCACTTCCGTTTTTAAACGTCAGGTTCTAACCCGCACCCCGCCACGCCGCATTCAGCATTCATCATTCAGCATTCAGCATTGACCCCGCCCCCGCCCGCAATGAAACGCCTCGCCCTCCTCCTCCCCCTCCTCGCCCTCGCCGCCGCGGGGTGCTTCCAAGAAGAAACCATTGTCGTCCCGTTCGTCGCCCCCGCCAACCCCTAACCCCTTGCCCGCTCCGCGCGGGCGCGCAGTCGCCGCCCGCGCGGAGCGACATCCCAAAATGACTCCAATCCCTCTCCTCGCGCTCGCGCTTGCGCTCGTCGGCGCGGTCTGCCTCGTGCTCCTGATCCGGAACCGCCGTTGGCCCGACCTGGCCATCGTCTTGCTCGCCGGCGGCGCGCTGGCCCTCTACCTCGAACACGGCCGGCGCGGTCCGGACCGCATCGGGGCGCTCGTCGCGGAAGGCGTCAACGCGGACCGGTCCCTCTCGCTCCACGTCCGGGTGGAACCGGGAACGCCCGTCTGGTGCTCCTCTGTGTTTTCGGTGGAATCCGCCCCCGCCGGCGAACCGGCGAGGGACTTGGCGGACTGGCATGTCGACCTGCACCCGACGGAGCGGTCCGACGCGAAGCCGCTGGACGCCGATGCCGCCGGCAGGGCGGTCGTCACGCTGCCCGCGTCCCTGGTCGAGTCCGCGCCGAACTGCGCGGTGCACGTCTGGTTCAACGGGACCGACAACGGGACGACGCGGTTGGAACCGCCCGCGGAATCTGAACCCCACGCAGAGAGCGCAGAGCCCCGTCCCGGCGAAGCCGGCCCCCTCCCTGAGGGGGCTGCCGAGCGAAGCGAGGCTGGGGGAGTCTCCCACGCGGAGTCCGCGGAGGGCGCGGAGTGAGTTATCGCCTGTCTTCTGGCGCCTTGCGTCGGGCCAGACGCGAGACGCCAGACGCCAGACGACGAAACGAGAAACCGACCATGAAACCCGACGACAGCGAGCGGCGAAGCCGCGACACCCGGCCTCGGCCGGCGTGGTGGGGTGCGGACCCCGCCACGACGAGCCAGGCCGCGCGGCGCGGAGGGACTCCCCGCATTTCCCACAATTTTCCCACTGTTTTCCGGTCCCGTTGTGGTAGGATGGTCTCCCGTCGGACGCCCCCCGCGCCTCCACGACCATCGATCGTGGGCTGGGGCGCCCCCTACGACGTCTCGGACCAGGGGCGCGTGCGCAAGTCCGCTTCGTCCGCAAAGAAAGGAAACACGCCATGAAGAAACTCGCAATCTTCCTCCTCGTTCTTCTCCTCGCCCTTCTCGCGTGGCGCGGCTACGAATACAACGACATGCGGCATCATCTGCGAAAACTCCACGACGGGATGACCTACGCGGAGGTCCGCAATGCATTGCCGACTTTTATCGTCAAGGAGGAATTGAATCCCTGCAGTCAGCATTCCCGATACGATTTCTGGATGACACTTGCCACGCCAGGCTGTCAGCAGCCCCTGTACTTCGACAAGGATTTGATCCTCCGGAACCCGTTCGCAGACCCCGCCACGAACACGCCCGCCGCGGAAGAAACTCACGCAGAGAACGCAGAGAACGCAGAGTCTGGCTCCCCCGCTGGGGGAGCTGGCGAGCGAAGCGAGACTGAGGGGGTTTCACACGCAGAGAACGCAGAGAGCGCAGAGCCCTGACAATGTCCACCAACTCCCATTGCCACCAATGTCCACCAACGCCAATGACAATTCCAATCCAACTTCCGCCCGGCTCTCCCGCCAATTGCC
>CAMOEO010000088.1 GCA_946612175.1 uncultured Verrucomicrobiota bacterium | reverse complement strand
GTCGGAGGCAAACGCGCCCGGCTTCCGCAAAGGAAGACCAGGAGGAGCAGAACGGCGAGCTGGGAATACAGGAGGTGGTTCCGTTTGCGGAACGAGCGGACGAGGGAAGCAGGGGCGTCGAGGGGGCGGTCGAACGCGACGACGGTGCCGCCGTCGGGGGACCGGGAGGCTTGGGCGGTCGGCGCGCCAGTGCCGGAAAGAGCCTCGTTCCAGCCCGGGTGGAACGGCTCCGCAAGGCGGATGGAGGTCGTTCCGGGAGGGAGGTCGAAGCGGTGCCGGTTGGGGGAGTCGTCCATGTCGGTCAGCGGAACCGACGAACCGTCGACAAGCTCGGCGTGCCACCGGCTGTCGAAAGCGGGATTCCGAAAGAGATGGAGGTCGGGCGTGTCGAAAACCTCGGTCCAGACGGAAAGACCGGGCGGAGGAACGGCGCCCGGCAGGACAAGGACGTGCGAAACGCCCCGCTCGGCGAAGGCGCCGGGATCGTAGTCCGCCGCATTCGGAGGGGTTTGGAGGGTCCTGGGCTTGATGGTCTCGTACCCTTGTAGGGAGGGGATTCCGATCCCGGACTGGGCGTTGAGCTGAAGGTAGTCGAAATCGGGCCGGGTGCCATGGACCCACAGCATCCCGCCGTCGTGCATCTCGGAGCGCAGTGCGCGGACGAACTCCGGGGTCGGATACAAAAGGGCGTCGCCGATGGTGACCGAGGAGGTCGGGGGCGGGGCGGAAAAGGTGATCCAGGTCCGGGACCAGACGAACAGCTCGCCGAAGACGCAAAGAACCAGAACCACGGACCAGGGCGAACGGCGACGGGCCGCGGACGAAAGCTTCCAGGCGGCAAAGAGGCCGACGGCGACCAGAATCAGGGGGAAGAGATTGCGGCCGCTCCAGACGGGAAGGTCCGCGAGAAACGCGTCGGCGCGCGCCAGCATCCAGTCGTGGCGGGATGATTTGCCGGAAGAAAGGCTTTTCTCCACGAAACGGTGAAGGGGCGGCGTGAGTCGCGGGGCGAGGAGAAGCAGGGCTCCGCTTGCGAGAATCCAGAGCGAGGCGAACAGCGCGCCGAGGCGGGCGATGCGGCGCCAGGCGGAATTCGGGATCGCCTCCGGGAGATGCGTGAGCGTCCAGGCCGCGAGCCAGGCGCAACCGAGGGCGAAGAGAACGGTCGAGCGGCTGTAGAACCAATGGATGAGAGGCGTAAAAGGAATCAAGAGCCCGACCCAGAACAGAAGGCGCGGAAGCAAGGGCGCCCGTTTGCGGAAGACGGCGAAGAGAGCGAGGACGAAGGGAATCGCTCCGGCGAACTTCAAATCGAACAAATCGCAGCCGAAGGCCTTGAAGGCGTCGAGGGATTGCGGCGTTCCGAACAGGGTCGGGAGGAGCGCCGTGACAAGGGTCGGGAGAGCCAGGAGCGCCTTCAAGGGGCTCTTGTGGGGGAGCTGGCGGCAGCCTTCCAGAAAGGGCGGGACCGTGTCGAGAAGGACATCGAGGATCAGCACGGATGACAGGACGGCCAGCACGGCGTAGGGAAGCGCCGCTCGAAGGAGGGGCAGCGGCTTCCACCGGGCGGGGCGCGGCCACCCGTCCGACAGAAAGAGACAAAAGACCAATGTCGCGACGAAGAGGCAGGACTGGAGACTTCCTCCGCGGAACGCGAGGACCGTGAAGACGACGGACCAGAAGTCGACGATTCGGTTCTTTCGCCGGGCTCTGCGCACGGCCCAGACGATCCACGGAAACCAGCAGGATGCACCAAGAACCCACCGATGGTAGATCCAGAGGACGTGTTGCGAATAAAAGGCGAACGAAAGGGCGCCCACAAGAGACGCCCATGCGGGAAGGCCCTCGCCTCGAAGCATCAGCAGCATGCCGAACCCGGCAATGGCGAATTGGAGGACGATGCCGAGGTCCCATGCAGTCCAGAAGTCAAGGAAGCGGTAGAGTTGGTGGTGCCAGTCTCCCGGACAGAGCATCGTGTTCTCAAGGAGCGCGTAGCCGCCGTAGACATAGGGGTTCCAACCGATGGAACCGTCCTGCTGGAGAGACTGGAAGATGCACCAGTTGTATGGCAAGTACTGCGAAATGGCGTCATAGACGAAAGCGTTGTGGACGCCGAACCCGCCTGCACCGTCCGACCACGGACGCATCAGGTGGTCGAGGATGTCGAGCGGGGCGAGAACGCAGTTTTGGAAAACTACCGGGAAAAAGAAGACGAGGAGCAGGACGATCCACGCCACCGAAGCGAACATCCAGGAAAGTGGGAAACGGCGGGAAAACGAGTTCATCGGTAGCGAAGGATGCACCAGATGGCACGGAAGCCGTCCTTCCAGCCGATGTGCTTGCCTTCGGCGTAGGTTCGGCCGTTGTAGGAGATGCCGACTTCGTAGACGCGGAGGCCGGCGCGGGCGACACGGGAGGTGATCTCCGGCTCGAAGCCGAAGCGGTCCTGCTGGAGGGCCGGGAGGATCTCCTTGATGACGGGCGTGCGGAAGACCTTGTAGCAGGTCTCCATGTCGGTGAGGTTCAGGTTTGTGAACCAATTGGAGAGCGTGGTCAGGAGCCTGTTTCCGACCGAATGCCAGTAGTACAGGACGCGGTGCGGGGCGCCGCCCATGAAGCGCGAGCCGAAGACCACGTCCGCCTTGCCTTCCAGGATGGGGGCGAGAAGCTGGGGGTATTCGGCGGGGTCGTACTCCATGTCCGCGTCCTGCACGATCACGGCATCGCCCGTCGCGGCGGCGAAGCCGGTGCGGAGCGCGGCGCCCTTGCCGCGGTTGACGTCGTGGTGGAGCTTGACGAAGGTGTTCGACGCGTCGTCCGCAAAGGTTTCCATGACGGCTCGCGAACCATCCTTCGAACAATCGTCGACAAGGATGAGCTGCTTGCGGATCGGGACGGCGCGGACGGCGTCGACGAGCTGCGCGAGCGTGCGCTCCTCGTTGTAGACGGGGATGACGACGGAAAGAGTGAAATCGGGTGGAATGGTGGACATGGCGCGGATTCTAGCATACTTGAAAGCCTCCGGCAACCGCGCGCGATGGCGCGCGCGCCCGGATTGGCCGAAATCACGGCGCATTTTGCACCGGGACGGTCGCCGCCGGGGTGCGTCGCCTCGGCGAGACAACAGTTCGGGCCTGGAATCCGTGGCGTGCGGGCAATTCGATGGATTCCTGGTTCGATTTCTGGTATGCTCGGCTCCATGCAAGACGGAAATCGTGTTTTCCGGCGGCGGGGCGTCGCAACGAGGATCTCTGCGGGAATCCTCGCGCTCGGTGTCGTGCGTGTCCTCGTCGCGTTCTTCGAACATTCGCCGGCGTTGCCGAAGGCGGATTTCAATACGCGTTTCAATGAGGTGCTATGCCTGCGCCTCGGCGTCGATCCCGACGCGGTGTTCCGGAATCGCACGCGGGTTTCCGGCTTCGTGTCGCTGGCCGACGTCTGGGACCGTCCGCCGCCCTGGGGACAGCGTCTTCCCTCCTTCGGCGATCTGCCTCTTCCGGAGGGGGCGGCGGAGGCGGAGGGGGAACGCTCCGGCGTGGAGTCGCGGATGACCGTGCATGTGTATCCGCCTTGGTCGTACGCCTTCCTGCTCCCCTTCGCACACCTGCCGCGGGATGCCGCGTGGCTTCTGTTCCTCGGGCTCCAGCTCGTCGCGCTGGCGGGTGCGTTCGCGTGCGGGACGGCGGGCGTCCGTCATGCGGCGGGCGGCGGAGCGGAGAGGCGGACGGCCGCTCTGCTGTTCGTCGGCCTGGCGCTCAACCTGGGCAAGCCGTGGCAGGCGCTGTTCGCCTACGGGAACTACGGAGGCATCGTGGCGGGCGCCATCGCGGGCATGGTCTGGTGCCTCGACCGCCGTCGCGACGCCGTCGCCGGGCTGTTCCTGGCGGTGGCCATGGTGAAGCCGCAGCTCGGGCTCCCGCTCTGCATTCCGCTGCTGCTCGCGGGACGACGCACGACGGTGTTCGTCGGTGCCGCGGTCTGTATGGTCGCGGGCTGCGTGCCGAGCCTGCTTTGCGGCATTCCCCCCTGGACGCTCCTCCGGGAGGCGTTCGCCGGGGGGGACGCCTTCTTTTCGGGAACGTCATTCCTGCCGGCGGCGGTCTTCCGCGCCGTTCCCGCGCTGCTCCCGTTCAAGAAGGTGGCGCTGCTCGGATGCATGGCGGCCGGCGCGGCGCTATGCACGGCGGCGAGTCTGCCGCTGGCGCGGGGAGAACGGCGGGAGAGCGCGCTGGAGCTGCTGTCTCCCGCCATCTTGCTCTCGACGTGCTGGATGGTGTCGCGAAACTACGATTATGTTGTCACCATCCTGCCGCTGGCGGTAATCGTTCCTCTGTTGTTGGAAACCGGGCAGCACGGATGGCGGCGAACCATGTTCCTCTGTGCGGTCGCGGGACTCTTCTTCCGGAACCTCAATCCGGTCGCGGGGCCGAAGGTCGCGCGGCTGACGGCGTGGATCCTCGGGGAGACGGGCGTCGACGTGTCCCCGTTTTTCGCGCTGCGTACGGCCGCGGCGGAGGCGCTCTATTCGGTGCAGTCGTGGTTCGTCGCGGCGGCGGCGGTTCTGCTTCCCGGGGAGCTCGTCGCGAGGGAACGGGCGAGCAGGGCGCAGTCCTCCGACGCGTGAAGCGGCGGGACGGGGGGGGCGGCGACGGGCGCGGGAACGTGCCCGGCGGCGCGCTCCATCGCGGCGGCGAGAGCGGCGGGGGTGCGGGCGGAGGCCATGGCGCCATGGCCCGCGTCGGCGATCCAGGAGAGCTGGAGGAGCTCGGGCGGAAAGACGACGGAGCCGCCGCAGGCGAGGGCCTCGAAGGCGACGATGGGACCGGATTCGGAGCCGGAGGCGGTGACGAGGAGGCGCGAGGCGCGGTAGAGGGGGAGAAGCGTCTCGGAGTCGAGGGGGGGTAGCGCTTCGATGCGGTCTGTGGCGAGAGGGGATGCGGCGGCGACGAGGTCCGAGCGGGCGCCGACGACGGTCGCGCGCCAGTCGGGATGCGCGGCAAGGAAGCGGCCGAGCGCGCGGCCGAGAACGGCGCCGCCCTTGCGGGGGTTGCGCCAGTCCGCGGCGACGGCGAGGACGCGGTGTTCCTTCGTGTCGCGGGAAGGATCGAAGACGAAGTCGTCCGGGACGGGGTGGGGGAGGAAGAGGACGCGGCCGGCCAGATCGGGACGATGGTGGCGGCGAAGCCAGTCTCGGGTGTTGTCGGCCGCGAGCGGGGATTCGACCGTGATCGCGTCAAACGACTTCAGGTAGGGGATCATGTCGCCCGGCGGGAAGCCGCGGATCCATTTCGCCATGTCGAGCGTGGCCTTCGCGAGAGCGGCGGGCGGCGCATGGCGCTCGCGGGCAACCCAGTAGCACTTGCGGAACCAAATCGCGGCATGGCGGGGGAAGCGATGCAGGCCGAAGGACGAATCCGCCTTGAGCGCGAGGCGGAGTCCGGCGGCGCGCAGGGCGCGGACGACGGGCAGGAACCGGCGGGCCGAGAAGCCGAAGTAGCAGAGAGCGCCGTCGGCGTGGAAGGCTTTCCAGAAATCCGGGTTGCACCAGTCCGCGAACGTGCTGGCGCGGAGGCCCGGCGAGGCGGGGCGCGGAGATCCCGGCCCGGGGGAGAGGACGACTTTCACGCCCTGGTTGCCGCGAGCGGCGAGGGCGGGGAGGAGACGGGCGCCGTCGCGGCGGAGGAAGCGCGCGTCGTCGCCGTCGTAGAGGACGGGGGTGGGGAAGAGGAGGGTCACGGGGCGGAGGCCTCCACGGTTTCGCTGGGGATGGCGCCGAGGGCGGCGGCGGTGGGGGCGAAGGTGCTGCCGGAGGAGGCGAGAACGCGGGAGCAGCGGGAGAGCGTCCAGAGGTCGACGACGGCGCCGCGCATGCCCGCGAGGGTGGATCGGTCGGAGGAACCTTCGCGGAACCGGAGGCGGTGGCCGTAGCGGCGGGCGAGGCGGGCGCGAACGCCCGGATCGTCGGTCGCAAGAAAGAAGGAGGACGCCTCGCCGGCGGCGAGGAGCGCGTCCATGCGGGACTCAAAGGCTTCGATCGGCGAACGGCGTGCGGCTTGGGCGTGGTCGCCGCGGCGGACGTGGACTCCGACCGCGGGACCCGGCGAAAGGGACGAGACGAGGGAGTCGATCTCCGCGCGGAGGGATGCGGCCGGGCGGAAGAACGCGTAGCGCTCCTCGGTGGGTACGATCTGCCACCAGGCGTGCAGGAAGACGGTGCGGTCGCGGAGCGCGAACGGCGGCGGGACGGCGCCCTTCCGCTGGAGCTCGAGGCCGCACGCGATGGAAAGGCGCCGTCGGGAGCCGAATCGAAGAAATTGCCAGAACAGCGGGAGCTTCGCGTTGCGCCGCCAGGCGGGCGGGGCGTAGCGGAGGCGGTCGAGGAGGGTCGCCTCGCGAAGCGAGACATCGGGGCGCCCGGGGGTGTCGAAGAGGTCGGAGAAGCGGGCATTGATCTGGTGCGCGTCGCGGATCCAGACGATTTCGAGCGGACGCCCGAAGCGACGGCACAGCGCCACCGACGAATCCACGGCGCGCATCCGGTTCGCGAGTCCGCCCATCGGGCAGAGGATCGCGGGCCGGGTGTCCGAAGCGGGAATTGCGGTGGGGGTGGGCGTCACGCGGCCGAATTGTAGCAAAACGTCCGCCGATTTGCTAGAATCGCGGACATGAAGCCGTTCCATGCCTTCCGAATCCGGGTCAACAAGCTTTTCGCGCCGATGCGTTCGGCGCGGATCGCGCGCCGTTACCGGACGCTAGGGGGCGGCCCCGCGACGATCCTCTCGAACAATTGCGCGGCGGGGCGGATGCTCCACGACCTGGGGCTCCGGCTGGACACGCCGACGGTGAACCTCTGGATGACCTTTTCCGATTTCCTTGATTTTGTCGAAGGGATGCCCGAGTCTCTCGAAGGAAATCTGGAGGAGGTATGCGGTTCAGGCGAGGGCAACCCCGTCGCCGATCTCCGCTTCGGCGGGCGAAGCGTGCGGCTGCACTTTCTGCACGAGGCGACCTTTGCATCCGCAAAAGCGGATTGGGAGAGGCGTCGCGAGCGGGTCAATCCGGCGCGGACATTCCTCGTCGCGACGGACAACTCGAACGCAACGGAGGAAGAACTCGATCGCTTCCTCCGGCTGCCTTGGCCGAAAAGGATGTTCGTGAAGGATGCTTGGAAGGCCGAACGGCTCGGCGGGGCGGGCGTTCTGGTCCACGGCGATTTCCGTGAGGGATTCAACGTCCACGACTTTCCCGGATGGTTCGGACAGACGCACTACCAGCGCTCGCTGGACTTCGCGTCGTGGGTCGCGGGGACGCCGCCGTCCAGCGGCTAGAGCGGCTTCAACGATCCCATGGCCGCGCAGAGCGAGGCCGCTACTTTCCGGTAGCGGACTCCGTTCTGGCGGTTGCGGTTTCTTGAAACCGTTCTAGGCGAAGACGGCGCCGCGGAGGACGACGGTGCGGAGCTCGGGGAGGGGGCCGGAGAGGTCGACGAGCAGGACGTCGGCTGGGCGACCGGGCGCGAGGACGCCGGCGTCGAGGTGCGCGGCGGCGGCGGGGGTCTCGGTCGCCATGCGGATCGCGTCGGCGAAGGGGACGCCGAAGGAGACGGCGCGGCGGACGCATTCCCACAGCGTCACGGAGCAGCCCGCGAGGGTGCCGTCGTCGAGGCGCGCTTCGCCGTTCTTCAGGATCACCTTCAGCCCGCCGCTGTCGTAGACGCCGTCCGGCGCGCAGGCGGGGCGGATGTTGTCGGAGACGAGCGCGACGCGGTCCGGGCCGAAGGCGCGGTAGAGCAGCATCACCATCGCGGGAGCGACGTGCAGCCCGTCGCAGATCAGCTCCGCGTAGGCGCCCTTTTCGAGCGCCGCGCCGATCGGGCCGGGCTTGCGATGGTGCAGGCCGGGCATCGCGTTGAAGGTGTGCGTGAGGCAGGAGGCGCCGGCGTCGAAGCCCGCGCACGCCTGCTCGTAGGTCGCGTCGGTGTGGCCCAGCGTGACCGAGACGCCCATCTCCGCGGCGCCGCGGATGTACCCGAGCGCGCCGGGGAGCTCGGGGGCGATCGTGACGCGGACCGCGGCGGGGCGCAGCGCGCGGAGCTCGTCGAGGTCCGGCGGACGGATGCAGGCGGGGTTCTGCGCGCCCTTGCGCGACATCGCGATGTGCGGGCCCTCGAGGTGGATGCCGGGCAGGCGCGCTCCGGGGACGTCGCGCGGGGCTGCGCAGACGCGCTCGAGGTCCTCGCGGAACGCGGTCATCGAGGTGGGGAGCCAGGTTGTCGTGCCGTTCTTGGCGCGAAAGGCCGCCATCTCGGCGAAGTCGGCGTCCATCGTGTCGAGGCCGAGGCAGCCGTGCGCGTGGATGTCGACGAGGCCCGGGACGGCCGCGAGGCCGCGGCCGTCGATGTCGCCGGGAACGAGCGGCCAGGTGCCGCGCTCGACGTGGGCGATGCGGTCGCCGTCGAAGAAGAGGGTCGAGGGCTTGCCGTCGAGAAGGACATTGGTCAGTTTTTTCATGTGGAGTAGAGGACGGTGACGTCCTTGTGGAGCTGGAGGAGGGAGGCGGGGAGGCGGGGGGTGATCGGGCCGGTCATGGCGGCGTCGAGGACGGCCTTCTTGGCCGCGCCCGAGGCGACGAGGAGGATCTTCTTCGCGCCCATGATGCCGCCCATGCCCATCGTGAGGGCCTGGCGCGGGACGTCGGCCGCGGAGTCGAAGAAGCGGGCGTTGGCCTCGATCGTGGAGGGGGCGAGATCGACGAGGTGGGTGGCCTTCGTGAAGACGTCGGCCGGTTCGTTGAAGCCGATGTGGCCGTCCGGTCCGATGCCGAGCAGCTGGATGTCCGAGCCGCCGAGCGATTCGAGGCGCGCGTCGTAGGCGGCGCATTCCGCGGCGGGGTCGGGGGCGGTGCCGTTCGGGACGAAGGTATGGTCGAGGCGCATGTCGACGCGCGAGAAGAGATGCTCGTTCATGAAGTAGCGGTAGCTCTGCGGGTGCGTGCCCGCGAGGCCGCGATATTCGTCGAGATTCACGGTCGTGCAACGCGCGAAGGAGAGGCCCTCCTCGCGATGCATGCGCGCCAGTTCGTCGTACGTGCCGATCGGCGAGGATCCGGTCGCGAGGCCGAGTACGCAGTCGGGCTTGGCGCGGATCTCGTCCGCGATGATCTTCGCGGCGGCTTTGGACATTTCGGCGTACGTTTCGAAAACCTGGTAGTTCATCGGGGTCTGGTGGCCTGGCGATCGGGCGGTCTAGCGTGTCTAGAGGGGCGGGAGGGTCAGGGGGTTGGGGGTTGGGGGTGGATTGTGGTGTTGTGGAAAGGGGTTGAGCCGGCATCTGTCCTAGAGAACGCGAGGGGGCGGGACAAGGCCGAGGAGGTGTGGTGGAACGAAGAACCTCATGGGGCGGAATTCTAGCACAGGCTTCTGGCGGGTGCAAACCGCGGCTCCCGGTTCCGGAAGCATCCCCATGGCCAGTTTCTCCCGTCGGCGCAGGGCGGGGAACTAGGCGGAGGAACGTCGCCGCGGGCCGCGGCGACGTCGGACAAGGCCGAGTCTTCGGTGCAGTTCGTCGTCGAGCGCGCGGAGGGTCGGCCGTGGCAGGGCGGAGAGCAGCGCCGCGGCCTCCCGGCGCGGCTTCGCGAGTGCGGCGCGGCGGGAGCGGGCGGACGCGGGGCGCCCCGGCGCGCGGATCGCGAGCAGCTCTTCCGCGGTGCCGGGTTCGGCGAGGCCGCAGGCGAGGCGGAATCGCTCGGCGAGGCGCTTGTACGCCATGAGCGACTTGTAGTGCGGGAGCAGCTCGGGGGCGTTTTCCGCGAGCCAGCCGCGGATGCCCGGCGCGCGGCCGACGATCGTGCCGCCGGCGTCGCGCAGGTACGAGGCGTCGACCGCAGGCTCGAGGTCGGCTACGAGCGAGCCGAGCAGGATGCGCTCCGCGAGCGAGTCGCGGGAGCGCTCCCACGCGGCCAGGAGCGCCGCGGGCGATGGCGGCGGGAAGACGGAGGCCGCGCGCCGGCGCCGGAGCGCGCGGCGGCGGCGGG
>CAMOEO010000087.1 GCA_946612175.1 uncultured Verrucomicrobiota bacterium | reverse complement strand
GAGCCGGCGCGCGGCGGGCTCGAAGGCGGGGTCGGGGCGGACGAGGGGGAGGAGGGGGCGGGCGCCGGGGGGGAGACCCGGGGCAGAAGCCCCGGGCACAGAACCGGCTTCGCGGGAGGGGGGCGGGAGGCCGGCGGCGTCGGCGGCGACGAGGCAGGCGGGGTGCGGGCCGTCGGCGGCGAGGAGGGCGGCGGCGAGCGCGGTGGCGTCGGCGGCGGAGCGGACGGCGACGGCGTCGAGCCAGGCGCGAAGGACGGCCTGGAGGGGGACGCGGAACTCGGGCGGGGCGGAGAAGCGGTCGGCGATCGGGCCGAGGACGGCGCCGGCGGGGATGCCGAGGGGATTGGCGGGGTCGAGCAGCGCGGCGGCGCCGGCGGGGAGGCCCTCGCGGGAGCGGGAGGCCTCCTCCAGGAGCTTGACGCGGGCCTCGCAGGCGGCGCGGTCGGCGCGGACGGCGGCGCCCTCGGACTGCGCCTCGGCCAGTTCCGCGCGGGAACGGGCGAGGCGGCGGTCCTCGGCGGAGACGGCGTCGGAGGCGGACTCGGCCATGCCCTGGAGCGTCTCGACCTCGCCGGAGACGTCGTCGAGGCGGGCGGCGAGGTCGCGCACGGAGGCCTCGAGGCGGGACTTCTCGGCGGAGAGGCGCTCGTTGCGGAGGATGGACTCGCGGTCGGCGGCCTCGGCCTCGCTGAGCTCGTTCTGGAGGCGGGCGCTGGTGCGCTCGAGCTCGACGGACTCCTCGCGGAGGCGCTGGAGGGCGGCGCGGGCCTCGTCGGAATCGCCGTGCAGCGAATCGAACGCGGCGCGGGCGGCGGCGAGCTTCTCGCCGGCGGCGGCCGCGGCGGCGTCGAGCCCCTCGAGGCGGGCGGCGACCTCGGCGCGGAGGCGCTCCTGGTCGTCGCGGACGGCGCGCGTGCCGGCGATCTCCTTCTCGTCGCGCTCCTTCCAGGCGCGGTTCTCGGCGAGGCGCATGTCGTTGGCGCGGAGCCGCTCGTCGGCGTGGGCGCGGGCGTTGTGGGCCTCGGCGGCGGCCTCGACGGCCTCCGAGATGCCCTGCTCGGCCTCGGCGACGGTCCGGCGGAGGGCCTCGAGGGCGGAATCGGCCGCCTCGACGCGGCCGCGCAGCTCGCGGCCCTGGGCCTGGGCCTTCTCGAAGGCGGCGGCGAGGGCGCGGCCGCGCCCGTTGAGCTCCTCGAGGCGGATGCCGGCCAGGTACAGGTCGACCTTGCGCAGCTCGGCCTGCATCTCCTTGTAGCGGCGGGCGCGGGAGGCCTGGGCCTGGAGGGAGCGGATCTGGCGGCGCAGCTCGGCGATCACGTCCGCGAGGCGGGCGAGGTTCTGGTCGGTGGCCTCGAGCTTGCGCAGCGCCTCCTTGCGGTCGGCGCGGAAGCGGGTGATGCCGGAGGCCTCCTCGAAGATCGCGCGGCGGTCCTCGGGGCGGGAGGAGAGGATGGCGTCGATCTGGCCCTGGGCCATCACCGAATAGGACGTGGTGCCGATGCCCGTGTCCATGAAGAGGCGCTGGATGTCGCGCAGGCGGCACGGGTTGCGGTTGATGAAGTACTGGCCCTCGCCGGTGCGGAAGACGCGGCGGGTGACGGTGACCTCGTTGAACTCGAGCCCGAGCTCCTTCTCGCAGTCGGCGAAGGTGATGGAGACCTCGGCCATGCCGAGGGGCTTGTGGTCGTCGGTTCCGTTGAAGATGACGTCCGTCATCGAGCCGCCGCGGAGGGCGGTGGGGCGCTGCTCGCCGAGGACCCAGCGGATGGCGTCCGAGACGTTGGACTTGCCGCAGCCGTTGGGGCCGACGATGGCGGTGATGCCGGGCTCGAAGACGAGGCGCGTCTTCTTCGCGAAGCTCTTGAAGCCGTTGATTTCGAGGGCCTGGAGATACACGGGTCAGGGGTTGAAGGGGTTGAAGGGGTTGAAGAGGTTGAAAGGGATGAAGGAAGGGATCGAAGAAGGATGGGGGAGGGGGCTAAGCCTGGGGCTAGGCCTGGGAGGAGGACTTCGGGGGGAGGACGGCGTCGGTCTTGTCGGCGGCGACGGCGCGGGCGCGCTCGCGGGCCAGGAACTCGTTGGCGAGGATGAAATAGGCCTGGGCGACGGGGGTGGAGGGGGCGTAGGCGACGAGGGGGATGCCGTAGGAGGGGGCCTCGCCGGCGCGGACGGAGCGGGGGATGACGGCCTTGTAGACGGCGTCGCCGTAGTGTTCGCGGACCTGGGAGACGACCTCGTCGGCGAGGCGGGTGCGGGAGTACATCGTCATGGCGATGCCCTCGAGGCGGAGGTCGGGGTTGGCGCCGGTCCTGCGCATGCGCTCGACGAGGTTGAGGATGACGGAGAGGCCCTCCATGGCGTAGTACTCGCACTGCATCGGGACGAGCACGGCGTCGGCGGCGGCGAGGGCGTTGCTCATGAGGATGCCGAGGGAGGGGGGGCAGTCGATCAGGATGTAGTCGAAGACCTTGGACTCGACGATCGGGGCGAGGACCTTGGAGACGCCGTGGAGGTGGTCCTCCATGCGGGCGAGCTCGATCTCGACGCCGGCGAGGTTGACCTCGGAAGGGATGAGGTTGACCTTGTCGACGGAGGTGCCGACGATGAAGTCGTTGACGTCGGCGATGCGCAGGAGGGCGCCGTAGAGGGAGATGCCCTCGGCGGGCTCGACGCCGAGGCCGGAGGTGGCGTTGGCCTGCGGGTCGAGGTCGACGACGAGGACGGTCTTCCGGCGGGCGGCGAGGGCGGCGGCGAGGTTGACGACGGTGGTCGTCTTGCCGACGCCTCCCTTCTGGTTGGCGATGGCGAGGATCATGGGGAGGGCTTCCTTTCGGGCGGGGTGGGGGAGGCGGAGAGCTCGGGGCGGAGCGCGGAGAGGCGCGTGGCGAGCCAGGGGGTGACGCGCCAGGCGGCGCGAAGGTCCTCGTAGTCGGCCAGCGCGGTGCCGGTGCCGGGGCGGGTGACGCGGGCGGCGCGGACGAGGACGTTGCGGGCGGTGGCCTCGGGGTCGACGAACTCGACCACGGAGGCGCGGTAGCCCATGACGCGGAGGATCTGGGCGCGGAAGGCGTCGGTGAGGATGTCGGCGAGGCGTTCGCGGAGGATGCCGTTGCGGAGGATCGCGCGGTGGGGGCGGAGGCCGGCGTCGAGGGACTTCTGCAGCTCGTGCTGGCAGCACGGGGCGGAGAGGATGGCGCGGGCGCCGCGCTCGACGCCGAAGGCGATCGCCTCGTCGGTGGCGGTGTCGCACGCGTGGAGCGAAAGGACGACGTCGGGCGGGGCGGAGGGCCGGAACGAGGCGATGTCGCAGGCGGCGAACGTGGCGGAGTCCGCGCAGCCGAGCGTCTCGGCGGTGCGGCGGCAGAACGCGACGACCTTTTCGTTGCGGTCGACGCCCTCGAGCCGGACGGGGACGCCGCGTGTGGCCTCGAGGTAGGCCTTGGCGCCGAAGGAGAGGTAGGCCTTGCCGCAGCCGCAGTCGACGAGCGCGAGGGGGGCCTTCGGGTCCTTGCGGGCGGGAAGCTCGTCGAGCACCGCGTCGAGGATCGAGAGGAACTGGTTCACCTGCCGGTACTTGGCGTGCATCGAGGGCTTCATGGCGCCGTCCGGGCCGGTGAAGCCGAGGGCGAGGAGGAGGGCGGCGGAGTCGAAGCGGGCGAGGGGGTAGTCCTTTTCGCGGTCGTGGGCGGCGGGGGCGGCGCCCGCGCACGGGGCGTCGCGCCCCGCGCCCTGCGCGCCGCCGCGGACGCGCTGGAGCAGGACGTGGCCCTTCTTCGTGGTGCGGAGGTGGAGCGCGGAGCCGTCCTCGGCGGAGGCGTGGGCCTCGAGGAGGATGTTGGCGGTGTTGACGAGGTCCCAGAGGAGCTTCTTGGCGCGGCCGTGGCCGCGGTTCTCGGAGAGGCCGGCGCGGACGATCTGCCAGAGGGGCTCGCCGCCGACCTCGACGGGGCGGATCGAGAGCTCCGCGTTGGCGTCGGGGCCGATCGGGTCGCGGAAGCGGAAGGAGGCGGAGCGGAAGCCGGGGGCGTCGAAGACGAGGGCCGACAGCTCGGCCATGGCGGCATGGAGCTGCGGGCGGTACTGTTCCTGGTTGATCATGGGCGGCGGGCTACCGGGACCAGGTGCCGACAAGGACGTTGGAGCGGCGCTTGCCGTCCGCGGAGGCGATGACGAATGCGGCCTGGCAGGGGTTGGGGACGTTGGCGAGCGACCATTGGGAGTAGCCGTTGAAGATGTTCTCGAAGTTCCGGCTGCGCCGTGAGGAGGAGATCCAGTCGAACTTTCCTCCGACCCAGCGCCCGCTGTTGTCCTTCACGAACAGGCAGGCGAGCGCGGCGGGATCCGTATAGGCATGGCCCCAGGCGGACAGGTCGGTCTGGTAGGTGAAGGAGAGCCCGGTTTTCGAGAAGCTGAGGCCGGAGATGACGACGCCGGTCTGACGGGCGCCGCGGGGCTTGGTGGTGCCGCCGTAGTCCCAGTGGAAGGAGTTGTAGGGGGCCGCGTCGCCGACGGTCGAGGAGGAGGGCGGCGGGGTGGAAGGGGGCGTTTCGTCGCCGGAGGAGGAGGTCGTGTTTCCGGACGTCGTGCCGGAGGAAGGGGCCTGTGCCGTCGGCGACGCCGACTTCGATGTGGCGCCGGTCGCCGGCGTCGCGGACGTCGGCGTCGCGGCGGCCGGTTTCGTGGTCGTCGTGGCAGGGCTGTTCCAGGAAATGTTCGAGCCGGAGTCGGAGTCGGAGCCTTCGCAGCCGACGAAAAGCAGGATGGCGACGGCAAGGGCGGGGAGGGCGCGGCGGCAGTCGGGGAAAGTCATGGTCGGAGGGCTCCTGGGTGGGTTGTAGGGGAATGGCGAAAGATTATAGAGTGAAACAGGGAAAGGGTAAAGGCGAAAGTTGAAGGGAGCCGCCCGGGCGTCCCGCCGGGCGGGAAAAGACCGTCCGGGTGTCCGTCCGCCCGGGGCGTCGGATGCGTCGCGGGCTTCGCGTGTTTCCGCGTTCCGGTTGCGGGTCGGGGGGCGTTGTGGTATAAAGCCCCCCCGTTCCGCGCGTCCCGCGGACGACGAGGAATTCCTCCCATGCTCGACCTCAGAATGAAGGGCCCGACGGTCCGTCTCGCCGTCATCGGCTGCGGCGGCCGCGGCCGCGACCACCTCCGCCGCCTCGCGGCGATGCCCGACGTCCGGATCGTCGCGATCTGCGACAGCTGGCAGCCCCACCTCGACCGCGCCTTCGCCGACCTCTGGACCGGCCCGCATGCCCTCTACCCGAAGCAGCGGCCGCCGAAGGGGACGCTGCGCTACGAGGAGACGCTCGCACGCAAGGACGTCGACGCGGTCTGCGTCTTCACGTCGTGGGAGACGCACATGCGCATCGCGATGGACGCGATGCTCGCGGGCTACCCCGTCTGCATGGAGATCGGCGCGGGCCAGTCGCTCGAGGAGTGCTACGAGCTCTGCCGCACGAGCGAGCGCACGGGCAAGCCCGTGATGCCGCTCGAGAACTGCTGCTACGACCGCCGCGAGATGGCGATCCTGAACATGATCAAGCAGGGCGTCTTCGGCGAGCTCGTCCACTGCCAGGGCGGCTACGAGCACGACCTGCGCGACGAGGTCGGCAACGGCGACCGCGCGCACCACTACCGCCAGCCGCACTTCCTGCGCCGCAACGGCGAGCTCTATCCGACCCACGAGATGGGCCCCATCGCCAAGTACCTGGGCCTCAACCGCGGCAACCGCATCCTCACGCTCTCCGCGATGGCGTCCAAGGCGCGCGGCCTGCACGAATGGCTCGCGGAGCACCGCCCCGACCTCGCCGGCCGCGCGGTGAACGAGGCGGACGTCGTGACCTCGATGCTCAAGTGCGCGAACGGCGAGACGATCCTGCTCACGCACGACTGCACGCTGCCGCGCCCCTACTCGCGCGGCGGCCGCGTCCAGGGCACGAAGGGCCTCTGGCAGGAGGACGGCAACCTCATCTACCTCGAGGGCCGCACGAAGGTCGACAAGAACGACTGGATGCACTCCTTCGAAAGCGCCGAGCCCTACCTCGGGCAGTACGCGCACCCGCTCTGGACGGCGTACGAGGAGATGGAGCGGCGGCTCGTCGTGGGCGGCCACGGCGGCATGGACTGGCTCGTCGAGCGCGCGTGGATCGAGAGCGTGCAGACCGGGACGGAACCGCCGCTGGACTGCTACGACGCCGCCACGTGGATGTCGATCACGGTCCTCTCCGAGCAGTCCATCGCGATGGGCGGCATGCCGCAGGCGATGCCGGACTACACGCGCGGCCTCTGGATGACGCGCGGCCCCGCGCGCTGCGTCCCGGCCTGGACGCTCGACGCCATCCCCGACGCGGCTCCCGCCGCGCCCGCGAAGAAGAAGAAGGCCGCGGGCAAGTCCGCTCGCTAGCCACCCGCCCGTTTCCCCCAACCTCCGACACCCCGCCACGCGACATGACCCAAGAAGAAGTCCTCTCGATCCTGAAGGAGACCGGCGCGCTGCTGCACGGCCACTTCGAGCTCCGCTCCGGGCTGCACAGCCCGGAGTTCTTCCAGTGCGCGAACCTGCTGCGCTGGCCGCGCAAGGCCGAGGCGCTCTGCTCGGCGCTGGCCGCGCTCGTCCCGGCCGCGGCCGCCGCGGAGGCGACGACCGTCGTCTCGCCCGCGCTCGGCGGCATCCTCGTCGGGCACGAGGTCGCGCGGGCGCTCGACCGGAAGTGCATCTTCGCCGAGAAGCAGGACGGCCGGCTCGTCATGCGCCGCTTCTCGATCGAGCCCGGCGAGCCGTGCATCGTGGCGGAGGACGTCGTCACGCGCGGCGGCCGCGTGCAGGAGACGATCGACATCGTCCGCGGCCTCGGCGGGCGCGTGCTCGCGGCCGTGACGCTCGTGGACCGCAGCGGCGGCGCGGCGTCGTTCGGCGACATCCCGCACTTCTCCCTGCTGCGGATGGCGCCCGTGACGTACGAGCCCTCGGCGTGCCCGCTCTGCGCGGCCGGCGGCCGCGCGGTGCATCCCGGCTCGTAGAGGCGCCGGGGCGTGCGCGCCCCTTGCGCGCTACGGCAGCTCCGAGACGTCGCGCCCGAGCTTGGCGCAGATCGACTCGACGTGCGCGCGGACCGTGCGGTCCGTCTCCATGCGCCCCGGGACGGTGTTCCAGGCGTGGACGATCGTCGCGTGCGACTTGCCGAACGCGCGGCCGATGTCCGGCAGCGACAGGCGCGTGAACGCGCGGCTGAGGTACATCGCGATGAGCCGCGGCAGCGCGATGTTCTGCGGACGCGCCTTGCCCGTGAGGTCCGAGACGCGCAGGTCGAACTCCTCCGCGACGACGCGCTGGATGTCCTGGCACGTGGGCTCGGCCTTGCGTTCCTGGTCGAGTAAGCCGCGCAGCTGCTCCACGACGACCTCCTGCGTGAGCGGTCGGCCGATGAGGTCGCGGTAGCAGACCAGCTTCGTGAGGGCGCCCTCGAGCTTGCGGACGTTGGAGGTGATGTTCGTCGCGATGTACGAGAGGAACTCGTCGGGAACCGGGTTCGCCGCCCCCGCCTGCTTGCTCTTGAGGATCGCCATGCGCGTGGCGTAGTCGGGCGACTGGATGTCCGTCACGAGGCCCTGCTGAAAGCGCGAGACGAGGCGGTCGCTCAGCCCCTGGATCTTGTTCGGCGGCTGGTCGCTCGTGATGATGATCTGCTTGCGCTCGTTCTGCAGCGCGTTGAAGGTGTTGAAGAACTCCTCCTGCAGCGCCTGCGACTTGACGATGAACTGGATGTCGTCGACGAGCAGCAGGTCCGTGCGGCGGTAGCGGCTGCGGAAGTCCGCCGAGCGCCCCGTCTGGATCGACTCGATGAAGTCGTTGAGCATCGTCTCGAGCGGGATGTACACGATCGTCGCGCGCGGGTCGTTGCGGCGGACGCGGTGCGCGACGGCCTGCATCAGGTGCGTCTTGCCGAGCCCCGTGTCGCCGTAGATCAGCAGCGGGTTGTACGCGCCGCCCGGGTTCACCGAGACCTGCTGCGCCGCGGCCTGCGCGAAGCTGTTGGAGGGGCCCGTGATGAAGTTCTCGAACGTGAAGTCCTCGTTGAGCGGGACGCCGCGCAGCTCGCCCGGCGCGGCCGCCCGCGCCGGGCGGGCGGGGGGCTTCGGCGCCGCCTCGGGCTCGGGCGCCTCGCGCGGGGCGGCGGGCGCCTGGTTCAGCACGAAGGCGACCTTCGCCCCGGGATCCGTGGCGCGGACCGCCGACTCGATGTCCTTCGCGTAGTAGTTCTCGATCCACAGCTTCGTGAAGTCGTCGTCCACGGAGAGCACGAGCGCTCCGGCGGGGCCGGCGGACGGAACGAGGGGCTCGATCCAGCGCGCGAACGAGTTCCGGTCCAGCTTCATGGTTTGCCGGAGCGTTTCGCGCGCCTGTTTCCAAAGGTCGGATGCCGATTGCATGGCGGGTGATAGGAAAGGGGAACGAAAGGGGAAAAGGGGAGGGGAGGGAAATCGAGAGACGGACGCCGACACGGCGCCCGTCGCGGGCCCAGATGTTCCCAGAAACCCGCCCCGGAGGCAAGCGAAAAGAGTCTTCGGATTGTTGACAGGTTGTTGACAGGCCGGACCTTTCGCGAGGAAACTCCGTCATTTCAAGGGTTTTTGCGGGCCGATCGCAAGAATCGCCTTTATTTTCAGGGGTTTTCGTGAAGAGAATGCGTTTTTCCTTGCGTTTTCCACGCCGAAAGCCGATA
The DNA here is from genome assembly GCA_946612175.1 of uncultured Verrucomicrobiota bacterium. Taxonomy (GTDB): domain Bacteria; phylum Verrucomicrobiota; class Kiritimatiellia; order RFP12; family UBA3636; genus UBA3636. Next base: position 1,342 of record CAMOEO010000087.1, on the reverse strand, counting down.
CTTGCGCCCCATGAAGAAATTGACAACCCTTGAAAGCACGCCTTTTGTGATGCTCGGAACCTCCGCCGGCATCCCCGATCTGCTCTACGCCACCGGCTTCGATGCCCCGGACCCCGTCGCGGCGGTTCGCTGGCCCGACGGGCGCGTCCTGCTGCTCGTGGGCGGGATGGAGTTCGGCCGCGCGCGGCGGCAGTCCCGCGGCTGCGAGGTCGGCTCCGCGGAGAGCCTCGGGCTCGGCGCGGCGGCCCGCCGCACCTCGTCGGCTCTGCTCGCGGAGGCGCTCGCCGCGCGCGGCGTCGGCACCGTGTGCGCGGACGGCGCGTTCCCGTTCCGCGCCGTGGTCGCGCTCGAGCGCCGCGGCATTCGCGTGCATCTCGTCGAGCAGGGGCCCTTCGGCGGCGCGCGCGTCGTGAAGTCCCCCGAGGAGCTGCGCCGCATCCGGCGCGCGCAGTCCGCCGCCCGCGCCGCCGAGCGGGCAGTCGGCGCCGCGATCCGCGGCGCCGAGGTCGGGCGCGGCGGCGTGCTCCTGCACGAGGGGCGCGTCCTCACGAGCGAACGCGCCCGCGAGCTCGTGCGCGGCGTTCTTCTTGCCCGCGGCGCGATGGACTTCGAGGGCACGATCGTCGCGGGCGGGCGCCAGGCCGCCGATCCGCACGAGGCGGGCCACGGGCCGCTGCGCACGGGCGAGTGGATCGTGTGCGACATCTTCCCGCGCGACCTCCGCACCGGCTACTGGGGCGACATGACGCGCACCTTCCTGCACGGGCGCCCCACCCGCGAGCAGCGCCGCCTCTACGACGCCGTGGCCGCCGCGCAGCGCCTCGCGCTCTCCCGCGTGCGCCCGGGCGCGCTTGGCAGCGACATCCATGCGGCGGTCGTCTCGTTCTTCCGCGACGCGGGCTGGGAATCGGGCACGCGCCCCGACGGTCGCGCGTACGGCTTCTTCCACGGCACCGGCCACGGCGTCGGCCTCGAGATCCACGAGGAGCCGCGACTCTCCCCCTCGGGCGGCGCGCTCCGTCCCGGCATGGTCGTCACCGTCGAGCCCGGCCTCTACTACCCCGAACTCGGGGGCGTCCGCATCGAGGATACCGTCGTCGTCACGCCCTCCGGCTGCGAGATTCTTTGAGCCCCGCGCCCCGCCCCGCGGCGGAAACGGGGGCGCGGGCCGGGGCGCGCCCCGATCCCGCCCCCGATTTTACGATTCCGCAAGACTCGAAATTCTGCCGTCCTTGCGAATTCCGCATGATTATCAAAAAAGAATTCATTTTACCATTGACGGGGCGCGGGGCGTTTGCTAGATTTCCGGGCCGTTGCGCCGCTACCGGACCCCTCATCCAAA
>CAMOEO010000086.1 GCA_946612175.1 uncultured Verrucomicrobiota bacterium | reverse complement strand
TATCTTGCCTGGGCCGCTATGAACATCCTGAAAGGGGGGGATACGATTTACGTTCATCAGGCTCGCGCTTTCTTGCTTTGGCCCTTGAGATGGCCTTCCGATTTAGGAGGCTGGTTTTGCGAAAGAGACCATTCTCTTTGGGCTGCGATTGTCGGTTGGTTGATCTTCTGGTACATAATCGTGCGGATTGCAACGGCCGATACGCGCAGGTCATTTTGGAAGGCGGTGGTTCTTTGCGGTTTCTTCTTCCTTGTATCACTCGGAGGATGTTGCAATCGAACGTTGAACTCATTCAACGATGCGTTCTGACAAGACATTATGGACAACATGGATGACGTTCCAGTGAAGGTTGTCGCATCGACGTTCCATGAGCGGAGTCATCAGCAACTTGTCCAATCATTTGGACGGAATACTTTTCGCGCCGCGCCGGGTGTGCTAGAATGGGCGGCCATCGGAGACCCCGCCACATGCCCGACCCCGCCACGCCCCCGCGCCGACCGCGCGCCCTCTTCCTCGCCTCGCAGCCATACTTCCAGTGGCGGGGTTCGCCCATCCGCCTCGGCTTCGACGTCCGCGCCCTCGCCGAGAACGGGTACGACGTCGACTTCCTCACGCTCCCCATCGGAGAGGACCGCCCCGTCGAGGGCGTCCGCATCCTGCGCTGCCCCAACCTCTTCCGCGCGAAGAAGATCGCCATCGGCCCCTCGCCGCTCAAGCTCGCGTTCGACGCCGTGATGTTCGTCGAGGCGCTCGGGATGATCTGCCGCCGCCACTACGACGTCGTCCACGGCGTCGAGGACTGCGGCCTCCCCGCGTGGATCCTCTCGCGCCTCGCCCGCGCAAAGGCGGTCTTCGAGAAGCACTCCGACGCCGGAAGCTACAAGAAGGGGCTCGTCATCCGCGCCTACCGCGCCGTCGAGCGCTTCGTCATGCGCCACGCCGACGCCGTGATCGGCACCGGCCCGGGCCTCGTCCGCCAGGTCGAGGAGCTCGGCGGCGGCACCCCCGCCTTCTGCGTGAGCGACATCCCGTCCTCCCTCGTCGAGCCCGATCCCGACGGCACCGCCGCCGCCCGCGCCGAGCTCGAGAAGGCCCCCGGCGAGGTCCTTGCGACCTACGTCGGCTCGTTCGCCGTCTACCAGGGCATCGAGCTGCTCTTCCGCTCCATGCCCGTCGCCCTCGCGAAGGCACCGAACCTCCGCTTCGTCGTGATCGGCGGCACCCCGGAGGAGATCGCGCGCTGGACCGCCTGGCTGCGCGAGCGCGGCTGCGCGGACCGCGTCTCCTTCATCGGCAAGCGCCCCCCGGACCGCCTCCCCTGCTACCTCGCCGCCTCCGACCTGCTCCTCTCGCCGCGCATCCAGGGCCTCAACACCCCGCTCAAGCTCCTCGACTACCTCAAGGTCGCCCGCGGCATCGTCGCCACCGACCACCCCGCCAACCGCCTCATCCTCGACGAGACGACCGCCCTCTTCGCCGCGCCCGAACCCGAGGCCTTCGGCGCCGCCGTCGCCGCCCTCGCCGCCGACCCCGCCCGCCGCGCCGCCCTCGCCGCGCGCTGCCGCGCGCTCGTCGACGAGCGTTACAACTTCGGCGTCTTCCGCGAGGGCCTCCGCGCCGTCTACGCCGCCGTCCTCGGCCCCGCCGCCGCGCCCGCCCCGCTCCGCTTCGGACTTGTCGCCGACGCCCATGCCGGCGACCTCGACCCGCAGATCGGCCGCCAGTACCGCGACGCCTCCCGCCGCCTCGGGGAGGCCGCCCGCGCGCTCGCCGCCCGCGGCGCACGGTTCCTCGTCGAGCTCGGAGACCTCAAGGACGCCGGCCCGGACGCCCCTGCCACCCTCCGCTTCCTCGACAAGGCCGCCGCCGCCCTCCACGGCTTCCCCGGCCCCGTCCATCCCGTCCTCGGCAACCACGACGCCGACCTTCTCTCGAAGGACGAGTTCCTCGCCGGCTTCGCCCGTGCCCTCGGCCTCCCCGCGCCGCCCGCGCCGCACCGCGCCTTCGACGCGGACGGCGTCCGCTTCGTCGTCCTCGACTGCGACTTCCGCCCCGACGGCGCGCCCTACTGCCGCGGCGACTTCGACTGGCGCCGCTGCATCGTCCCGGCCGACCAGCTCGACTGGCTCCGCGAAACCCTCGCCGCCGCCCCTGGCCCCGCCGTGGTCCTCGTCCACGCCCGTCTCGACGGCGACGGCGAATGCACGCTCTCCAACGCCGCCGATGTCCGTGCCGTCCTGGAGAGGAGCGGAAAGGTCCGCGCCGTCTTCCAGGGCCACCACCACGCGGGCGCCTTCTCCGAGATCGCCGGAATCGGCTACTACACCCTCCCAGCGCTCTGCGAAAAGGACGGCCCCTTCGCCCTCGCCACCGTCCGCCCCGACGGCCGCGTCTGCGTCGAGGGCGTCCGCGGCGCCCCCTCCCTCTCCTGGTAGCCCCTCACGCCCCGCCCGCGGGACGCTTGGACGACCCGGGGCGTTTCGTCGATTCTCCCGCCGACATGTCCGCGCCCCCTTCCCAGTGCTCCGCGCCATCGCCCCCCGCGCCGGCGAACACGGCCCCGCCGCCCGCGCGGCGGGGCGGGTGGCGGCGCGCGCTGCGCGCCGCGAGCGTCGCCGCCGCGGCGGGGTGCGCGCTCGGGGCGGCGGTCTTCGCGGCGTCCTGGGCGCTGCTGCCGCCCCCGCTCGACCGCGAGGACTCCTTCCCGGCCGGAATCGTCCTGCGCGACCGCGAGGGCGGCGTGCTTCGCGTCACGCTCGGCCCGGGCGACGTCGACTGCCGGCCGACCTACGTCCCCGCGCCCGGCGACTGGATCACCAAGGCGCTCGTCGCCTCCGAGGACAAACGGTTCTACGACCATCGCGGGGCCGACCTGCTCTCGCTCGCCCGCGCCATCCGCCAGAACCTGTTCTCCGGGCGCCGCGTCTCGGGCGCCTCCACGCTCTCGCAGCAGACCGTCCGCCTCATCGAGCCGCATCCGCGCTCCCTGCGATGGAAGTACGTCGAGTTCTTCCAGGCGCTCCGCCTCGAGCGCGTCCGGAGCAAGGAATGGATCCTGGCGCAATACCTCAACCGCGCCCCGTTCGGCTCGAACTACATCGGGATCGAGGCCGCCGCGCACGGGTGGTTCGACAAGGACCCGCACGAACTCTCCCTCGGGGAGGCGGCGCTGCTGGCGGGACTGGTGCAGGCCCCCTCCCGGCTCCGCCCCGACCGTCACCCGGAGCGCGCGCTCCGGCGCCGCGACTACGTCCTCGGGCGGATGCGCGAGCTGGGCATGGCGACGGAAGAGCAGCTCGCGGCGGCCGCCGCCCCGCCCGCGCTGCGCCGCGGCCGCCGCCCGTTCCGCCACCCGCACTACTGCGACTGGGCGCTGCAGGAGCTCGTGCGCGAGGGGGAGCGCGACGTCGCGACGCCCCTCGACCCGCGCGCGCAGGAGCTGCTGGAGCGCGCCGTGGACGCCCGCGCCGCCGCGCTCGGGTGCGACTGCGCCGCGGTCCTGGCGGACCCCGCCACGGGCGAAATCCGCGCGCTGGCGTGCTCGGGCGACTACTTCGGCGCCCCGGCCGGGCAGTTCAATGTCGCGACGGCCCCGCGCCCCGCGGGCTCCACGCTCAAGCCGCTGCTCTTCGCCCGCGCGCTCGACCGCGGGCTGCTCGCGCCGACGGAGGCGCTGCCGGACGTTCCGCGCCGCTACGGAACGATGCGGCCCGCGGACTTCGAGTCGCACTTCCGCGGCGTCGTGCGCGCCGACGACGCGCTCGTCCTTTCGCTCAACCTCCCGTTCTTCGAGGTCGTCCGCCGCCTCGGCGTGGCGGACGCCCTCGCGACGCTCCGGGCGGCGGGGCTCGGGACCGTCCCGGACGACCCCGCCGCGCAGGGGCTCGGCATCGCCGTGGGCAACGCGCCGGTCCGCCTCGTCGACCTCGCGCGCGCCTACGCCGGGCTCGCGCGCGCCGCCGGCGCCCCCGCCGCGCCGCCGGGCGCCGACCCGCTCCTGCCCTCCCCCGGCGCGGCCCGGATCGTCACCGACATCCTCTCGGGCCAGGAACGCTCCTTCGACGCGCTCGGGCACCTGGCGGACGCCCGCCTCCCGCGCGCCGCATGGAAGACCGGCACCTCGGCCGCGCACCGCGACGCCTGGACCGTCCTCTGGACGCCCGGCGAGGTCGTCGCGGTCTGGTGCGGCCACCGCGCGTGGCGATTCGGCGACCGGACGATCGTCGGCGCGCGCGCCGCGGCGCCGCTGGCGTGGGAGATCTTCCGCGCGCTCCGGCCGTCGGGCGAGGCGCCGTGGTACGAGGGCGCCGCCCCCGGCGTCGAGACGCGAAGCGTCTGCGACCTCTCGGGCCTTCCGCCTTCCCCCGACTGCCCCTCCGTCCGCGACGCGCCCGCCCTCGCGGGCCGGACCCCGCGCCGCCCCTGCGCCGTGCACCGCCGCGGCGCGGACGGCGCCGTCCGCGCCGTCTGGCCGCCGGAAATCGAGGCATTCCTGCGCCGCACGCCCTCGGGGCTCCGCGTCGGGTTCCCGGCCGACGGCGCCACGCTGCGCCTCCCCGGCGAACAGCCGTGGTCGCTCTCCTGCTCGGCCGATCGCGCTGGCTCCGCGACCAATCTCTGGTGGTCGCTCGACGGCGTCCCCGCGGGCGACCGTCCCGCGCGGGAGCCGTTCCTCGCCGAGGGCCTCTCCCCCGGGCCGCACGAGGTCTCCTGCGCCGACGGCGAGGGCAACGCCGCCACCGCCCGCTTTCTCCTCGCTCGCTAAGGTTCGTCTTCGGGATTTGCGAGCCTAGTACAGGCCCTTGACCTTGCCGGTGGCGGTGTCGACGTCGATGCGGCGGAAGGCCGGGTCGGAGCCGGTGCCGGGCATGAGCTTGATGCCGCCCGCGACGGGGACGATGAAGCCCGCACCGCAGTAGGTCAGCACATCGCGCACCGGCAGGCGCCAGCCGCGCGGGCGGCCGACCTTCGTCGGGTCGTGCGAGAGCGAGTACTGCGTCTTCGCCATGCAGACCGGGAGGTTCGACATCGTCGGGTTCGCCTCGATGACGCGGAGCTTCTCGAGCGCCGCGGGCTCGTAGTCGACGCCGTCGGCGCCATAGACGTCCTTCGCGACCTTCTCGATGCGGGACTCGAGCGGCTCGTCGAGCGAGTAGAGGAACTTGAACTCGGACGGCTTCTCCGTGGCGGCGACGACCGCCTCGGCGAGCTCGCGGGCCCCTTCCCCGCCCTTCTCCCAGTGCTTGGAGACGGCGAAGAGCGCGCCCTCCTCCTCGGCGACGCGCTTCACGAGGTCCCACTCGGCCTTGGTGTCGGTGTAGAACGCGTTGAGGCAGACGACGGGCGTCACGCCGGCCTTCTTCACGATGCCAATGTGGGCGCGGAGGTTGTCGCAGCCCTTCTCGACGAGCGCGAGGTTCTCGCGCGTGTAGGCGTCGCTGAGCTTCGCGCCGGGCTTCACCTCGGGGCCGCCGCCGTGGAGCTTGAGCGAGCGCACGGTCGCGACGACGACCGCGGCGTCGGGCTTCATGCCGGTGGCGCGGCACTTGATGTTCCAGAACTTCTCGAAGCCGATGTCGGAGGCGAATCCGCTCTCCGTGACGAGGATCTCGCCGAGGCGGCTCGCGAGGCGGTCGGCGATCACCGAGCTCTGGCCGATCGCGATGTTGGCGAACGGGCCGGCGTGGACGAAGACCGGCTGGCCCTCGAGCGTCTGCATGAGCGTCGGGTTCACGGCGCGGACCATCCAGGCGGTCATCGCGCCGTCGACCTCGAGGTCGCGCGCGGTGACGGGCGTGCCGGAGCGCGACCACGCCACGACGATGCGGCCCATGCGTTCGCGCAGGTCCGCGAGGTCGCGCGAGACGGCGAGGATGGCCATGACCTCGGACGCGACGGTGATGTAGAAGCCGCTGTCCATCTGGTAGCCGTCCATCTTGCCGCCGCGGCCGATCTCGATGTTGCGGAGGGCCTGCGCGCAGAAGTCGATCGCCCAGCGCATGTTGATGCGGGCCGGGTCGATGTCGAGGCGCTTCAGGTTGCGCTTGGCGAGCTTCTCGTCGTCGTAGTTGCGCTCGTGCTGCATGCGCGCGGTGAGGGCGGTCATGCAGAGGTTGTTCGCGTTGGTGATCGCGTCGATGTCGCCCGTGAGGCCGAGCGAGAGCGGCGCGAGCGGGAGGCACTGCGCCAGGCCGCCGCCGGCGGCGGAGCCCTTGATGTTGAACGTCGGGCCGCCGGAGGGCTGGCGAATCGTGGCGACGGGGTGGCGGCCGAGGACGCCGAGGCCCTCGACGAGGCCCATCGTCGTCGTCGTCTTGCCCTCGCCGAGCGGCGTCGGGGTCATGGCGGTGACGTCGACGTACTTGGCGCGCGGGGCGTCGGCGGGCGTGCGGGCGATCACGCTCTGCGCGTCGACCTTGCCGTAGCAGCGGCCGTATGGGGAGAGCTCCTCGGGGCGGATGCCGAGCTCCGCGGCGAGCGCGGAGACGGGCTTGAGTTCGGATTCGGCGGCTTCGGCGATCTGCCAGTCGGAAAGCTTGGTGGGATCGAGTTTCATTTTGCGGCGTTGTTCCGCACGGGCGGCGGCGCCGCCCGCGCGGAACGGTTGTTTAGGGGTTGGGGGTGGAAGGGTTGTTCACGGTCGACGAGCGTCAGAAGCCCAGCGCGTCCGAAGCATCCTCGACGCCGCAGGCCTCGGCCGCCTCGACGAACTTCTCGATGGACTGTCCGAACGCGCGCATGGCCTTCTGGTGCGATTCGGACGGACGGCCGAGCTCGCGAAGCGTCTTGGTCGGGGCGAGTTTCCGGAACTCGGCCGTCATGGCGCCGTAGGACTCCACGACGTTCCGGAAGGGGGCGAGAAGATTGTCCGGAACGCCGTTCGTGTCGATTGCCGCAAATTCGGCGGCCGTTTTTTCGGCGAGGGCAATCGCTTGCGCCACGGTCGGATTGTCGGATTCCAATTCCCGGGACTGGTTCTCCATCGACTTGAGGGCCGTGGCGAGGCCCTCGACAAGGCGCTTCGCGCCGGGGTCGGCGGGAACGGCGTCCGCCTTCGCGGGCGGGTCGATTCCGAGGACGCCGCAGAGCTGGCGGATGAACTTGGCGGGCTTGGCGTTGCGGCTTGCGCCGAGCTGGCCGAGCTTCTGGCCCTTTGCGTCGAGGATGATGTAGGTCGGGTAGCCGCGGACGCCGTACTGCTTCGAGAGCTCGCGGTTGCGCGTCTGGTATTCATCCGGGACCTTCGACTTGTCGCGCGGGAAGTCGAGCGTGACGAGGTAGAGGTTGGAGGCGGCCCAGTCCTCCCACTCCTGCGTGCAGAAGACCTTGTTCTCCATCAGCATGCACCAGCCGCACCAGTCGCTGCCGGTGAAATCGAGGAGGACGGGCTTGCCGGAGGTCGCGGCCGCGTTGGTCGCGGCGGCGTAGTCCTGCGTCCAGACGCCGAGCTCGGCGCCGGAGATGGGGATGGCGGGTTCGTCGGCGCCGGCGCAGAGCGCCGCGGCGAACGCAACGAGGAGGGGAATGCGTTTCATGCTCGCCATTCTACCATACCCCCCGCGCGCTCGCAACGTTCTCGTTCGGCAAGGGCGCTCGGGCTGGAAACGCGGCGGCGATTCTGGTAGGATGCGGGCCCATGGAAACGCCCCGCCTCGCGCTCGCCCCCCTCGCCGAAGTCACCGACGCCGCCTTCCGCGCCGTTGCGTTCGCCGCCGGCGCGGACGCCGCCACGACCGAGATGGTCTCCGCCGCGGGCCTCGTCCGCGGCTCCCGCAACACCCCGCCCCTGCTGGAGCGCCTCCCGGAGGAGGAGGGCCGCCCCGTCTCGGTCCAGCTCTACGGGCACGATCCCGCCGAGCTCGCCGAGGCTTCGCGCCTCGTCGCCGGGCTCGGGCGCTTCGCCGCCGTCGATCTCAACGCCGGCTGCCCCATGCGCCGCATCGTCGAGAACGGCGACGGCGCCGCCCTCATGCGCGATCCCGCGCTCCTCGGCCGCTGCGTCGAGGCGATGGTCCGCGCCGCCGCGCCGCTCCCCGTCACCGTCAAGACCCGCATCGGCGCCGACCCGGACCACCCCGCCGCCGCGGAGCTGGCCCGCGTCTGCGAGGCCGCCGGCGCCTCCCTCCTCGCGGTCCACGGCCGCTACGCCAGCCGAGTCCACGCCGGCCCCGTCGACGCCCCCCGCATCGCGGAGGCCGTCGCCGCGGTCCGGATCCCCGTCCTCGCCAACGGCGGCATCCACTCGGCCGCGCAGGCGCTCGCGCTGCTCCGCGAAACGGGCGCCGCCGGCGCGATGGTCGGCCGCGGCGCCCTCGGCGCCCCCTGGCTCTTCACGGAGATCCAGGCCGCCCTCGCCGGCCGCCGCGCGCCGCCCCCGCCGGGCCCGGCGGAGCGCGCCGTGCTCGCGAAGCGCCACCTCGCGCTCTCGCTCGCGCTCCACCGCCGGCTGCGCGAACGCTTCCCCGACGCCGGCGGCCTCGACCCCGAGGCCGCGGTCGTCCTCGACTTCCGCCGGCACGTCTTCCACTACTTCCATGGCCTCCCCGGCGCCGCCGCGCTCCGCCGCCGCATGGGCTCCGCCGCCTCCCTGCCCGACCTCCTCGCCGCCATCGACGTGGCGTTCCCGCCCGCGCCCGGCGCGTGACTTCCCGCCCGCCTTCTGTTAGTATGGGCGCTGTTCCCCCGCCGCGCGCCTCCCGCGCCGGCGCCACCCCTCCCGCCCCGCCCCCCATGATCATCGACGGAAAGAAAATCGCCGCGGAGATCCGCGCCGAGGCCGCGGCCGCCGCCGCGGAGCTCTCCCGCGCGGGCGCCCCGCCCGGCCTCGCGGTCGTCCTCGTCGGCGACAACCCCGCCTCCCTCTCCTACGTCGCCGCCAAGGAGCGCGCCTGCGCCGCGTGCGGCATCCGCTCCTTCCCCGTCCGCCTCCCCGCCGACGCCACGCAGGAGCGCCTCCTCGCCGAGGTCGCCCGCCTGAACGCCGACCCCGCCGTCGACGGCATCCTCGTCCAGCTCCCCCTCCCGCGCGGCCTCGACGAGCAGGCCATCATCCGCGCGATCGACCCCGCCAAGGACGTCGACGGCTTCCATCCCGTCTCGCTCGGCCGCCTCGTCATCGGGCTCGACACCTTCGTCCCCTGCACGCCCGCCGGCATCGTCGAGCTGCTCCTCCGCAGCGGCGTCGACCCGGCCGGCAAGCACGCCGTCGTCGTCGGCCGCAGCAACATCGTCGGCAAGCCCGTCGCCGCCCTCCTCGCCCGCAAGGCCCGCGGCGGCAACGCCACCGTCACGCTCTGCCACACCGCCACGCCCGACCTCGCCGCCTTCACCCGCACGGCCGACATCCTCGTCGTCGCCGCCGGCCGCCCCGGCACCGTCGGCGCCGGGATGGTCAAGCCCGGGGCGGTCGTGATCGACGTCGGCGTGAACCGCGTCCCCGACCCCGCCCGCGCCTCCGGCTACCGCCTCGTGGGCGACGTCGACTTCGACGCCGTCGCCTCCGTCGCCTCCCTCGTCACCCCCGTCCCCGGCGGCGTCGGCCCCATGACGATCGCCATGCTCATGTCCAACACCGTCAAGGCCGCCCGCCTCCGCCGCCGCCCATGAACGCCCCCGCCCTCCCCCCCGAGAAGCTCGTCATCGCCGGCGGCGGCCCCGCCGGCCTCTCCGCCGCGATCTACGCCGGCCGCGCCGGCCTCTCCCCGCTCGTCCTCGAGGGCGTCGCCATGGGCGGCCGCCTCGCCGAGCTCGAGCGCATCGACAACTACCCCGGCTTCCCCGAAGGCATAGCCGCGCCCGACCTCGCCCTCGCGATGCGCGCCCAGGCCGAGCGCTTCGGCGCCCGCTTCCGCCCCGGCGAATCGCTCGCCTCCCTCGCCCCCGCCCCGGAGGGGGGCGGCCTCCTCGCCATCGCGACGGACGCCGGCGCCTCCCTCCTCGCCCGGACCGCCGTCCTCGCGACCGGCACCCGCCCCCGCCGCCTCGGCGTCCCCGGCGAGGACCTGCTCTCCGGCCGCGGCGTCTCCTACTGCGCGACCTGCGACGGTGCCTTCTTCAAGGACCGCCCCGTCGCC
>CAMOEO010000085.1 GCA_946612175.1 uncultured Verrucomicrobiota bacterium | reverse complement strand
TGTGATGCTGCGCCGTGTTCGGGTGCGGGATCTCCTTGCCGACGTCGATCTCGACGGCAAAGGGTTCGCCCGCCTTCGCGGACGCGGGGGCGGCGATGACGGGAACATGCTTTTCCGCCTTCCAGTCGGCGGTCTTGACGGTTGCACTCAACGTATCCATGTCAGATTACGGGGATTTCGGGGTTTCAGGAGCCGGGCGACATCGCGCGAGAAGGAAGACTTCCTCTTGGCGGCGTCGGACTCAAGGTCCGTGAGAAGGGCGAGCAGCTCTGCATCGGACAGTGAACTCATGCGGGGGAGATTCTAGCAAAAGACGGCGCTACTGCCAAGCGAGGCGGCAGGCTTCGACAAAGGCTCGGGCGGATCGGACGGGGTCGGGAAGGTCGCGGGCCTGAGCGGCGAGCTGGAGGACGAGGGCGAACTCGTGGCGCAGATCGAGGTCGCCGACAGCGGTGGGAAGTTCCTCGGCGGTCACGGGGGAGACGGAATCGGATTCGGGAACAGCGCCGAGGGCGTAGCGCGCGGCGCCCGCCGCAAGAGCGACTGCCTTGCGCAAGGCGTCCTGCCCTTCGGCGGCGAATCCGCCGTTCAGGAGCAGTTCGCCCATTTTGAGGAGCCGCTCCGTTTCGGCGTCGGCCTTTTTCGCCGTTACGGCGCGGCGCTGGCGTTCGGCCTTCGCGGCGTCGGCCGGTTCGCGGAGGAACACGGTTTTCGTGCTGTCGGAACAGAAGGAGATGACGCCAATGTCCCGGAGTCTTTCCAGAAGGCTCCAGGTTTCGGACGGAATGACTTCGACCGCAGCATCCGGCAAAGCTGTTCCGTGGGTCCCGGCGATGCGCCGGGCCGCCTCGGTCCTGTCGATTCCGGAGCCGACAACGACCGCGCCGCGCGGAACGTCGCCGGAAAAGCCGAGCACGAGCCGTTCGACGCCCGGGCATTCGGCCGCGATTTCGGCGCGGAGCCGTTCGTCGGGAGGAATTTGCGGTTCGCGCGGGGCGGACGGTTCCGCATGCACCTTCACGGCGTCGCCCATCACGGAGGCGAGCCGCTGCATGAAGGCGCTTTCCTTCTTCCGCCCCTTCGCTTCCGCGGCGTCGCGTCGCTCAAAGTCGGCGGCGTCCCCCATCGCGTCGAGGACGAAGTCCGCAAGCCCCTGCTTGAAGTCGAGCGTCCCGAGCATGCGCTCCTCGATCGTCCCGCCTGCGACCAGGTTCACGACGAGGACGTCGCGCTTCTGGTGCTTGCGCCAGGCGCGGGCGACGCGTTGTTCGAGCCGCGCGGGATTCCACGGCATGTCGAGGTTCACGACGACGCTCGCCGTCTGGAGGTTGAGTCCGACGCCGCCCGATTCCGACGCGAGGAACACGCGGCACTCCGGATCCTCCTTGAAGCGGCGGATTTCCTCCCGACGGCGCTTTTGCGGAACCTGGCCCGTGTGGAGCGAGTAGCCGATCCGCTTCGCGTCGAGACGCTCCGCCACGAGATCGAGCATGCGCGTCCATTCGGAAAAGACAATCGCCTTGCGAGACGGGTCGTCGGCGAAAACGTCGTCGAGAACCTTTTCGAACTCGTCGAGTTTCGGCGAGTCCCGGATTGACGGATCGAGGATGTAGCAGGTGTCGCAGAGCATCCGCATCATGGCGAGTTCCCGCTGGAGCCGGTCCTGCTCCTTCGGGGACAGCGGACGCCGCCTGCTCAGGGAGTAAAGCGCGGCGACCTCGCGCATGTGCTCGTCGTAGCGGCGCGATTGCTCCGGCGTCATCCCCGTCTTGTAGGTCTTCGACATCCGGCCCGGAAGTTCGTCCTCGACAGCCGATTTCCTGCGCCGCAGGAGAATCCCGGACACCGCCTCGTGGAGCCGTCCGAGGTCCTTCATTCCGGTGTTGCGGCCCTCGCCGTCGAAGGCGTAGAAGCGGCGGTTGAAACGGAAGAGGCTTCCGAAGAGCGCGGGATCGACGAACTCGACGATGGAATACAGTTCGTCGATGCGGTTCTCAAGCGGCGTGCCGGTCAGGACGAAAGCCAAGGGCGACGACAGCGCCTTCAGGTTGCGGGCGGTCTTCGTCTTCCAGTTCTTGATCCGCTGCGCCTCGTCGAGAATCACGAGATCGGGCTTCAGAAGGTCGTTGATCTCCTTCCAGTCGCGGATCGCCTGTTCGTAGTTCACGACGAGGAAGAATGCATCCGTCTCCGCATAGCGCCGAAGCCGCACACCCCGGATGCCGAAGAGAAGTTCGACCGGGGCGTCGGAGAAAAGGCGGATCTGCTCGTCCCATTCGCCCTTAAGGGAAGCGGGCACGACAACGAGTACGCGCCGGACGCCGGCGGCCTCGCGGAGCAACAGCGCCGCCGCGATCGCCTGCACGGTCTTGCCGAGACCCATTTCGTCCGCGAGGACGGCGCGGCCCCGGCGGGCAAGGTGGAGCGCCCCTTCGCGCTGGTAGGGATAGAGGGACTTCTTGAGAAACGGCCAGAGGCCGTCGCCGCCCTGCGCGTCGCGGAACTCGTCCACGGCTCGGGCGAGCGCCTCGCGCCGGGTCAGGTCCGAAAGCCGGCGGCGGACCTCCTCCGACACGCGGACGGTACCAGGACGGACGGCGTTCAGGCGGTCGCACGCGCGGAGGAACGCATCGATTCCGGCGGCCGAACCGTCCCGGAGCGCCCCGTCCGCGGCGCAATGGCGGGCCAGCGCGCGGCGCGCCTCCGCCGGCATGGCGTCCGACGGAAGGAAAACGGGCCCATAGGGGATCCGGCGCATGAAAACTTCGCCGGCGGGCGACCACCGGCGACCGCCGCACTTGCGGGCGGCGAACGCCAGGACGCGCTCGACGTGCTTGCAGGTTCCGAGTCCGCTTTTGGCGAAATCCGGGCAGTCGCAAGAGTTGACCGGTTCATCGAGCGAACGCAGTTCGACGCGGTACTTTGCGGTCCGGCGATCCGCCGCCGGGTGTGAGACCTCATACACGCCGAAGCCGCCAACGACATCGACGGCCCGGACCTTCATCGGCTCGGCCGCCGCCCGTTCCTTCCGCTTCCGGATCTCCTCCTCGTCGGTCGTCGCCCAGCTCTCGAACTTCGGCACCTTGGTGCGGCCGCCTGACTTCGATTTCTTCATTTGTGAACGATGATGGTCAATTGGAATGTGCGCAATTCCATTCGGTAATTTGGCGCGATTCCGTTAGGCAATTTGGCGACAGATTGAATCGTTGTTTTCAACCGCAATCGCTTCGCGACGCCATTACCGGCGAAAGCCGGTCCGCCCCGCAACGGCCGCTGCGCGGCCGGGCAGAACCGGCTTTCGCCTTGAAGATTCTTCCGGCGGAAACGCTTCTCCGCATAGCCGCGAAGCGGCATGCGATGCGGGAAGCATTTCCGCCAAGATGGCGTTGCGAAGCAATTGCGGTCATGACGGACGGGCTATTCTATTTCACCGCAATCGGAGCGGCGCTCGTCCATAGGCCATGCAGGTTGCAGTAGGCCGTCGCGTGGAGGGTGCCGGGGACGGCGATGACGGGGACGTGCTTTTCCGCCTTCCAGTCGGCGGTCTTGACGGTGGAGGAGAGGGAGGTGTTCATGGAACGGGGGGCCTCCGGCGGCGCGGCCAAAGCCGCGCCGCCGGAGGCCGGGGTTGATGGTTGGTGGTTCATGGGAAGATTCCTTTCGGAGGGCAGGTCAAGGTTGATCCGTCATGCGGAGACAGGCAGCTCGTTTCACAAATTCGGCAACATCCTCGTCCAGGCGACGGCGCAACTCAAACCTCTCCGCATCGGAAGCTCGGCGAGCCGGATGGTCCGGTTTATTCCGGAACGAGTCTGGAACAGGCAGAGGAAACTCAATGCATGGATTCACGGTCTTAAGAGTCTCCAATCCCGTTTCGTAGAACGAAAAGTCATTGTAGATGTTGGCAAAATACGTATGGTCTTCGGGATAGTACCGTTCCGGCCCACGGCCGTATTGGACAATTTCCGACGCATCGACGACGGACAGCGAAGGCGTTTCGTCAACGATGTCAAAAATCTTGCGGACAACGCCCGCAAACATGAACACCCTGCACAATTCTATGAACTGGCTGTCCGTGCAGGGAGACGTCCTGTCCGCATTCCCCTCGAAAAAGAATTCGTAGTATTTCCCTCCTACGAAATTGTACTCTTCGCCAAACGCCATGTATGACGCATCGTCATCAATCAAAAGGGTGTTCGGAAGACCCCGGAAATCGACAATCCCTGGGCAAAGCATCTTGTGGTAGTTGCCACCATACACGGTCGACTCGGGAATGCCAATCCATTCGTTGCGCCGTTTCTGCTCCGCAATGTCTTCACGTGAGACAATGCGGATATCCTTTAGCGCGTCACTTGCTGAACGACCTGTCTCGCCATCAAGTGCCATCCCGACAATCTTCGGGACAAGTTCTTCGTTGCGGATCCTCGCACCCGTGCTGTAGAAATGAATCTTGACATCGCGTCGGAACAGCCAACGCATGAATTCGACGATTCCGGGATACAGCAAATGAAGATATCCTTGGATTTCTATCGAATGAGCCTTGACAAATTCCTCGCCGAACCGGGACGTGACATTGTTGACGACTTGCGCTTCCCGATCCCTGCCCTCCCTTGCAGGTGCACACGCCACAACGCCATCTATATCGAAAACAACCGTTCGGGTCTTCGTTCCGTAAATGTTCATGTAAACGTTCTCCAGTTAAATGTTCATGTAAACGTTCTCCAGTTAAGTGCAGTGGTCATCGCCTTTCATTCTAGCAGAGGACGGAACCGGAAGCAATCGTTTCTTCGGTTCGCATTGCGCTCCTATTCCGCGATGCAGACGGGCTCGCGAAGCCAGACGGCGAGGAACGGATCGGCCAGGCGATGCGTCCGGCGGGACGATTCAACAAGCCCCTTAGAGACAAGGACCTTGAGCGCGCTGGAGATGCTGGTGTAGACTGGCAGGCGGTGACGCGTCCGGTAGGCCGTGTCGAAGGAGGCCGCCGGTTCGCGGGCCAGGGCCGAAAGGACCGTCCGCTGATTGTCGGACAGGTTTTCGACCACCGTCTCGAAGGAATCGCGCATCCGGCGGATGCATCGCGCGAGCGCAGGCGGAACGTCGGCGGCCGAAAGCGTCTTTCGTCCGTCGGCATCCGCCTGCTCGAACGCCTCGTAGGCGAGGGCCTGGAGGTAGTAGGGAACGTTTTCGGACGCGTCGACGATCGCCTCCAGCGCGGCGGCGTCCGCCTGGATGCCGCCGTGGCGGAACCGGTCGCGGAGGAACGCGACGCTTTCGTCCCGCGGCGGCTTCTCCATTTCGAGCACGAGGGCCGATTGGTAGAACGGCCGGGCCGCGTCCGTGAACATCCGCTTGAGGAGATGCGTCCGGCTTCCGAGATAGACGTAGTTCACGTGCTTCTGGCGCTGAATGACGCTGCGGAAGATCCGCTCGGCCGGCAGATCGGACGACAGCCGCTCGATTTCCTGGAATTCGTCGAACACGACGATGACGTTCTTCCTGCCGGTCCGGATCGATTCGGGAAGGGCGAGGACGTCCTCCAGCGTCTTCGTCGTCGGCGGTCCGCCGGAAAAGTCCATTTCGAGCGAAGGCTCCCCCGTCTCTCCGATCGTCAGTTTCGGCCGGAGCCCCTTGAGGAAGCGGGCGAGCGCGGACAGGCTCTTCGTGGCTCGGCCCTGCAGGGACAAGGCGGCGGATGCATACGCCTGAAGAAAATGCTCCATCGAGTTCACCTTCATCATGTCGAAGAAGATGCACGGATGTCCGTCCGCCCGGAGCTTCTCCGCGACGCGGGTGACAAGCGACGACTTGCCGTAGCGCCTCGGCCCGTACAGCAGCACGTTCGTCCCGTTCTCGACCGCGCGGAACAGCTCGCGGCCGAGCTCCTCGCGGTCATAGAACTGGTCGCCCGAAACAGGCGGCCCGAACAAAAAGGGGTTTTTCATGGGTTTCGTCCTTTTGCGGCGACGGATTCTAGCATGTCGCAGGAGATTACGCAAGATAAAGTTACTTGACTTTGCGTATTCCGTCACCGCGCGATGACGCGTAGACCGAGAGCAGCCGCGCCAGGTTGCGGTCCGGGCGGCAGTCGGAGGCCTCGAAGGCGGCACGGGCGGCGTCGCCCATGCGCCGGAGCGCGGCGGGGTCGGAGAGAAGATCGCGCAGGGCGGAAGCGAGGGCGGCGGAATCGCCGGAGGGGAAGAACCGGCCCGTGACGCCGTTCTCGATGACCGTCCCGGAGCGAGCGACGTCGGAAACAAGGACCGGAACCCCTAGTGCCATCGCCTCCAGCGGCGTAATGGCGAACTGCTCGTACCACAGCGAGGGGAACACAAGCAGATCCGAGGCAGCGAGTTCGCGAAGGGCCGCCTTGCGCGGAAGGGCGCCGAGGAAGCGGACGGAAGACGCGATGCCGAGCTCGGCGGCGAGGCCCTCGAGCGCGGCGCGCTCGGGGCCGTCGCCGATAATCTTGCAAGTTGGGGCGGAACCGTGGCGCGGCGCGGCCGCGCCCGACCCGCCCGGCGCTTGGGACGGACGCGCGTTTTGGTCGGCCCCACCCTCCTTTTGCAGCAGCGCCCACGCGCGGAGAAGGACGTCGACGCCCTTCTCGGAAGAGAGCCGGCCGACATAGACAACGCGTTGCTGTCGGCCCGGCGCCGAGGCGCCGGACCTTTCAACGGTAGCCCGAAGCCCAACGCCTTCGTCGCTGGCGACGAAGGCGTTGGGCTTCACGGATATCTTGCAAGCCGGCAGGCCCGCCTGCACGAACTTCTCCTTTGCGAAGTCCGTGAGGGCGATGTAGCGCGTCACCTTGCGGCGCCAGGTGCCGAGAAGGCGATGGAAGAGGAGCATCGCGGCCAGGGTCGCGGACGCGGAGAGGGACCCGCGGTAGCAGCGGCGGCAGACGCCGGGGAGGGGCGCGCGGCCGAGGCAGCGCTCGCAGACGCGTCCGTCGCGGAAGAGATAGCCGTCGAGGCAGGCGAGGCGGTAGTTGTGGAGCGTCTGCACCACCGGGACCCCCTCGCGCGCGGCAGCGTAGTAGACCGACGGCGAAATCTGCGGAAAGGTGTTATGGCAGTGCATCGCGTCCGGTCGCTCGCGCCGGAGGATCTCCCGCACCTCGCGGTACGTCCGCGGGTTCCAGACCGTACAGAGCGCGAGCCCGAGCTTCGCGAACGGGCCGCCGCCGTCGGGAATGTCGTCGTTGCTCCTCTCGTACCGGATGACGCGGATCCCGGCCTCCTCGAGCAGGCGGCACTCCGCCTCGAAGACGCTGTCCTCGCCTCCGCGGATGCGGTAGCGGTTGTGGACGACGAGCACGCAGGAGGGGCGCGGCGGCACGGGGGCGGCGGGGTCTCGTTCCGTCATGGCGGCCCCCTAGCGCTTGCAGCCCTTGGCGAAACGACGGTCGACGGGCCGCACGCGGTCGGCGAGCAGGGCGAGCCCGACGCGCATCGCGAAGTACGGCAGGCCCAGCGGCCGCAGATGCGACCGCCCCGCGCGGCGCGGCAGCACGCGCACCGGCGCCTCCGCCATCGAGTACCCCTGACGGCGCAGCAGCGCCATCGCCTCGGGCTCGGGGTACTCGGCCGGGTAGCGGTGCGCGAAGTAGCGGACGAGCTGCGCGTCCGCGCACCACATGCCCGACGTGGGGTCGGTGACCGGCGCCTGGCAGATGATGGAAAGGAACCGCGCGAGCGCCCGGTTGCCGGCGCGGCGCGCGGCGGTCGAGCCCTCCGCAAACTCCGACTCCGGCAGGAAGCGGGAGCCCGTCACGAAGTCCGCTCCCGTCTCGTCCATGCGCGCGAGCAGCCGCCGGATCTCGGACGGCACGTGCTGGCCGTCCGCGTCGAGACGCGCCACGCGCGCGAAGCCGCCGTCCCGCGCCCACTGCAGCCCGGCCTGGACGGCGGGCCCGAGGCCGAGGTTGCACGGCAGCTCCAGGACGCGCGCCCCGGCCTCCCGGGCCCGGGCCGCGGTGGCGTCCGCCGAGCCGTCCGAGACGACGACGACCGCCGCGCCGGGGAAGGCGGCGCGGCATTCGCGCACAACGTCGCCGACCGTCGCCTCCTCGTCGTAGGCGGGGATGACGATCGCGAGGTGGCGGTCTGCGGCGGGGGCGGGCATGGCGGGTTCGCGCGGGTTTTCGCCGCCCATTCTAGCCGAAGACGCCCCGTTCCGCCAGACTTTTCGTGCGACGGGGTTGACGGCGCGGGGGAAATGTGCCATTCTCCTCCCCCTTTGCCATGAACGACATCGATCTCCGGCTTTCCGCGCTGCGGCGCGATGACGTGCCCGACCTCGCGCTCGCCCGCGAGGTCGCGGGGCTCGTCCGCCGCCTCGGCGGCCGCGCGTGGCTCGTCGGCGGATGCGTCCGCGACGCGCTGCTGCGGCGCCCCTGCCACGACTTCGACCTCGAGGTCTATGGCGTCGCCCCCGGCCGCCTCGAGGCCGCGCTCGCGGAGCGCTGGCCGCTGGACAAGGTCGGCGCGTCGTTCGGCGTCGTCAAACTTCGCCACCACGATATCGACATCGCCCTTCCCCGCCGCGAGAACCGGCTCGGCGAAGGCCACCGGGACTTCGCGATCGCGGCCGATCCGGAGCTTTCCCCCGCCGAGGCCGCCGCGCGCCGCGACTTCACCGTCAACGCCGTGATGGCCGACCCCCTCACGCTCGAGCCGCTCGACCCCCACGGCGGCATCCCCGACCTGCGCGACGGCGTCCTGCGCCACGTCTCGGAGCACTTCGCGGAGGACCCGCTGCGCGTCCTCCGCGGGATGCAGTTCCTCTCCCGATTCCCGTTCCTCTCGCCCGCGCCGGAGCTCGTGGCGATCTGCGCGACGATGACGCAGGACGCCCTCCCCCGCGAGCGCCTCGCGGGCGAGTGGGAGAAGCTCCTGCTCCAGGGGAGCGCGCCCTCCCGCGGCCTCCGGTTCCTCCGCGACTGCGGCTGGCTGCGCTTCTATCCCGAGCTCGCCGCCCTGCCCGGCTGCCCGCAGGACCCCGTCTTCCATCCGGAGGGCGACGTCTGGACGCACACGCTACTCGCCCTCGACGCCGCGGCCGCCATGCGCGCCGCCGCGCCGCGCGACCCCGCCCCCGACCGCGAGGACCTCCTCGCCGTCGCCGTCGCGGCGCTCTGCCACGACCTGGGCAAGCCCGCCGCGACCGCGCGCGGCGAAGACGGCCGCTGGCACGCCTACGACCACGAGAACCTCGGCGCCGCCCCCGCGCGCGCCTTCGTCCTGCGCCTCTGGAACCGCCCGAAGTTCGCCGACCTCGTGGAGCGCCTCGTCGTCGCCCACATGCGTCCCGTCGCGCTCGTCCTCTCCGGCGCGGGCGACCGCGCCTTCCGCCGCCTCGCCGTCCAGGTCGGGCGCCCCGACCTGCTGGCGGACGTCGTCGAATGCGACGTCCGCGCCACGGCGGCGGCGGGCTCCGACCCCGCCGCGCACCGCTCGCTGGAGATCGTCGCCGCGTACCGGGCGCGCTGCGCCGCGCTCGCGGTCGACCGCGCCCCGCCGCCGCCGATCGTCCGCGGCCGCGACCTCGTCGCGCGCAAGCTCCCGCCCGGCCCGGACTACGGGCCGATCCTCGACGCCTGCTACGAGGCGCAGCTCGCGGGCGAGATCCGCGATCCCGCCACGGGCGCCGCGTTCCTCGACGCCCTCCTCGCCCGCCGCGCCGCACCCTGAGCCCGCCGCGCCGCGCCCTAAGCTAGCCGCGCGGGCAGGGAGAGCACCCAAACTGGCGGGCGCTGTTCTCCGCGACTGGCTGCCGCGATCGCGGCAGCCGCATCCCGTTCTTGAAAACCAAGTTCTTTCGATTTTTAATTTGTCATTTCAATATTTATTTTTGTACTTGCTTTCTCCCCGACGTCTGTGCTATCTTTCCCTTATGCCCTACGGATGTTCCCCCTTCTCCCGCTACCGCTGGCACGCCGACCGCGAGCCGGATGCGTTCTCCTCCGGTCTGTTCTCCTCCGCAACGGAAGACCGCTATTACGGAATGCTCTCCATCGGCCTTCTCGAAGTCGCCGTTCTCTGTTGGCCCGTCACGCTCGGTCTCCTTGCGCTCTCCGGCCTTGGGCTCGGCCTCGGCCACCTCCTTTCCCGCGCCCAGGCCCGCGGTCGGGCGCGCGCCCTTGCCGCGGACGCCCGCCGCCGCCGCGCACTGCGGCGCCGTCGCACGGCCTCCGTCTTCCCGCCC
>CAMOEO010000084.1 GCA_946612175.1 uncultured Verrucomicrobiota bacterium | reverse complement strand
AATAGCCGTCCGCAGTCCACGCGCTGCCGTCTTCCGCCGTGTTGAACGTCGCGTCCTTGCCGCTCGGCGAGAGGTCCTTCCACGTCGTCGCGGCCGGATCGTGCGCGGCGTCGGCGCCGGCGTTGCGGATGCCGTCGTAGTGCAGGACGAGGTCCTCCTGGACGTAGTCGGAGGGTTCCCAGGGGCGCAGGCCGGCGGAGGCCGGAAGCGACGCAAGCGCGACGAGCGCGGACACGAGGGGCAAGGTGAAACGGGATGCTTTCATTTCGTTTCTCTTTCGTTCGGGGGTTGCGTCCGAAACCGGGTGCGGACGCACCCCTGCCGGACGTCGCCCATCATAGCACGCCCGCCGGTTGCAAGAAAGTGCGATTCGGCTACAATCAAAGGAACGGATCGGCTACCGAAAGGCGGCGGCTCGGAAAGCGCCGGGGGTCGAGCCGGTGGCGGCGACGAAGGCGCGGCGCAAGGAGCCGGCGCCGGCGTAGCCGCAGGCGCGGGCGACGTCGTCGACGCTGCGGTCGGTGCCGGCGAGAAGGCGCTTCGCCTCCGCGATGCGGCGCGCGCCGATGGCCTCGAGGATCGACTCCCCGCGCAGCTGGCGGAAGCGGAGCGTGGCGAGGGCGCGGGAGACGCCGAGATGCCGCACCACGGCGTCGAGGGAGATCGGGCCCAGGGCGTTGGCCTCGATGAAGTCTACGGCCTTCTGCACGAGCGCCCCGGCCGGGGAGACGGCGCCGGTGGAGGCGCGGCGGACGATCTCGGTCGCCCCGTAGCGGAGCCGGTCGGGCGGCGGCGGCGGGCGGCCGTCCATCAGGTCGGCGAGCGCGCCGGCGGCGAGCCGCCCGGCCGCGACGCCGTCGAAGTGGACGCTCGAGAGGTTCGGCTCGCAGCGCCGGCAGAAGGCGGGATCGTCGTCCATCCCGAGCACGGCCACGTCGCGCGGCACGGCGAGGCCCTCCGCGTCGCAGACGTCGACCACGTCGGCGGCGGTGGCGTCGTTGGCGGCGAAGACGGCGGCGGGCTTCTCGAGCGCGCGCAGCCAGGCGGCGAGGCGGTCGAAGTCCGGCGCCGCGGCGCGGCCGTGCCGGAAGCGCGACCCGCGCAGGCCGCGCCGGGCCCATTCGGCCACGAAGGCATCGCCGCGCAGAAGCGACCACCCCTCGCCGCCCCGGCTCCCGACGAAGCCGGCCGACCGGAACGCGGCCCATTCCAGGAAATGGCCGACGGCGGCCCGCGCGATGGCGGGGACGTCGAGCGTCACGCGCGCGACGCGCCGTCCGGCGGCCTGCGGGGGCGGGGCGTCGCCGCGGTCGATCACGACGGCCGGGACGCCGGCGCGGCGCAGCGCGGCCATCGCGCCGGGATCGGGGAAGCACGTGATCGCGCCATCGACGCGCTTCTGCCGGAGCATCCAGCGGACGGACGAGACGAAGGTGTTGTTGTTGTTCGTGAAGCGGATGCGCCACGAGAGGCCGCGCCCCTCGAGCGCCGCGCGGATGCCGCCGAGGGCGTCGCGTCCGAAGTCGCACCCCATCCACAGCGCCACGAGGACGTTCCGCACCGCCGGCGCGCGGGCGGCGGGCTTCGTCCGCCCCACGGCCCCGGCGGCCTTCGCGACGGTTGCGATGCGTTTCATGCCGCGAAGCATAGCAGAACCCGGAACCGGGGGCAAGCCGCCCGTCGAGGCGTTTCGCCGACCGTATTTGAACCTTGTGCGATCCTCCGCTTCCGGGGCGATGCGCCCGCCGGTCAGTCCGCCGCCGGGGCGGCCGCGCCGTCCGGGGCGAACGGGTCGTCGGCGATCCGGAATTCCACGGTCTGCTCCGCATCGGGGCCGTAGGCGGCGAATTCGAGTTCGGCGTAGGGGGTCGGCCGGTAGTCGGGCTTCGAGGCGAACACCATCGCCCGGCCGGGCGTCTCAAAGGCCGAAAGGTGGCGCGCGGGCGCGGTCTGCGACAGGACGAGCCAGCCGGTGCCGTCGGGAAGCGGAACGGCCAGCCGGTCCCCGTCGGCCATGAGCTTCCCGTCGCCGGCCATGCCGCCGACGTCGATGGTCGTCCATCCGGAACGGTCGGTCGGGACGGGAGCGGGCATGACGCCGTCCCGGACGTGCCGGCCCTCGCCGACAAGATGGAGGTAGACGCGGTCCGGGCGCGGAATCTGCGCCACCGACCAGAGACGGCGGAGATCGTCCGGAACCGCCTCCGGACCGAGCGCCCCGACGCACTCCGGAATCAGCCGCTGGCGGACGTCGAGCCGGTCCCCGCGAAGCGAGAACGAGCGCTCCAGGGCCACGACCCAGTCGCCGCCGCGGTGCGCCGCGGTGCGAAGGACGACGTTGGTGGAATCGGCCGAGACGACCTCCATCGGCTCCGAGTCGAACCACGCCGGCGGCGGCCAGACGCTGCCCGACTCCTTCCCGACGAAGGCGCGCCAGCCCTTGCCCTGCGAGCCGACCCAGGTTTTCTCGCCGCCGACGTTCTTCCAGACGGGATTGCCGTTGCCGTCGACCGTGAACCCGGCCGCCTCCGGCTGCGTCCAGAAGGCGTTGGTGCCGCCGGGCCGGCCGAGGAACATGAGCCTGCCGGCCCAGGCGGGAACGATCTCGGCCCGGAGCGCGTCGTTTTCGAGAACGAGCGGAACGGCGTCCGCGGAATGCGCGTCGGCCGCGACCAGCACGGTCGCGGCGCCGAGGAGGGAGAGAATCGGATTCTGTGGCATGCGAGTCCTTTCCATCTTCAAGAGGTCGGATTGACGAGCGGACGTCCTGTAGGCGCGCCGCGCCGCCCCGCGCGGGCGCTTTACTTCACCCAGACGGAGATCCGCCGGGCCTTGTAGGCGCCGGCGTTGGCGGCGAAGGTCCAGTCCGGATGCTCGCCGGGGGCCTTGCCGATGCCGACGTCGCACGGCGCGCCGGTGCCGTTGAAGTGGTTGAACGCGAGGACGGTGGTCTTGGACGCGAGGTCGTGGACCTGGAGGCAGCCGTAGCCGGGGCCGGTCGAGGACCCGGGCTGCGGCGTGTCGTTGAAGTCGTATTTCTGCGGGTCGCCGCCGGCGGGCGAGGGCTGCGTGCCCCGGCCGTAGTTGCTGCCGTAGAATTCGACGAAGCCGGCGCCGGTGCCGTCCGGCGTCTTCAGCGCGGTGTTCGTCCGGACGCGGAGGCCGGCGACCGCGGCGCGGACGTCCGGCATCCGCGCGTCGCCGCGCAGGACGAGCGCGGCGGCGTCGGGCGAGAAGGCGTCGAAGTCGGCGAAGACGAACGAGGTGTCGCCGTCCTTGTCCTGCAGCTCGAGCAGGTAGCCGACGCGCGCGACGCTCCCGGTCGGGGCCGTGGCCTGGGGCCGGCTTTTCGAAAGGTTGCCGTTCACGGGGATGTCGTAGCGCTGGATGCACGTGAAGCCGTCGGCCACGGGGATCTTTTCGGCCGCGCCGAGCGGGCACGGCACGCCGAGGCGGAACGGGCCCGCGGGAAGGCCGGCGCCGTTTACCAGGTTGGGCGTGGAGGCGTTGTGGGCGGCGAAGCGGACGCCGATTGGATCCTCCACGCCGTCGGCGGAGAGGACGACGGCGGGGCCCTCGATGGCGGCCGTGGCGGGCACCCAGGCGCCGGCGATGTCGCGCAGCTCGAAGCAGGTCGGGGCCGCGCCGTCGCGCGTCGCGAGGCCGTCGGCGTTCTCGAAGGCGACGCGCACCCGGCCGCCCTCGACCGTCATGCCCGTGGCGACGGGCGTCTTCCACGGCCGCACGAACCGCCCGTAGACGCGGTCGAGCACCTGGTCCGCCACGCGCATCCCGACCGTGCGCTTGTCGGTGGGGTGGATGTCGTCGGGGTCGCCGACGTCGTTGATCACGGTGTAGCCGCTGTTCGGGACGACGTCCGGAACGCGCGCCTGCGTCTCCTGGAACACGGCGAGCGTCGTGCCGTCGGGCTCGCCGTACTTGTAGGGGGCGAGCTGCACAAGGAAATACGGGAAGTCGCCCTGCCCCCACTCGCGGCGCCAGCCGCGGACGAGCGCGACGGTCTTGTCGAGGTAGGCGGCGCCGTCGTTCCGGTTGGCGCAGCCCTGGTACCAGATCGCGCCCTTGATCGCGAACGGGACGAGGCCCGCGACCATGCCGTTCCAGAGGGCGGTCGGCACGTCGCGGGGGGCGCCCCATTCGCGGAGGTGCTGCAGGAGCCAGAGGTCGTCCGGGTGGGCCGCCGGCGTCCAGGGCTCGATGCGCGAGCCGCCCCAGGAGGAGTTGATGAGGCCGACGGGGACGCCGAGCTCCTTCATCAGCGTTTCGCCGAACGTGTAGGCGACCGCGCTCTGGAGCTTGATGGTCGACGGCGTCGTCTCGACCCATTGGCCGGACACGTCGCCGAGCGGGGCGTCGGCGGTCTTGTGCGCGACCCGGAAGTGGCGGAGCAGCGGATGGTTCGCCGCGGCGAGCTCCGCGTCGGCGTCCTTCATCCGGCGCCAGCCGTCGACGGGATACTCCATGTTGCTCTGCCCGGAGCAGAACCACACTTCGCCGACCACGACGTTGGTGTAGACGATCTCGTTGGCGCCGAGGACGCGGAACTCCGCGCCCTCGGCGCTCGCCTCGAGCGGCCGCAGGTCCACGCGCCACGCGCCGTCGTCGCCGACGCGCGCCTGCGCCGTCTGCCCCGCGAAGCGGACCTCGACCGTCTCGCCGGGCGCGCCGGTGCCCCACACGGGGACGCGCTGCCCGCGCTGCAGGACCATGTTGTCGCCGAAGATGTGCGGCAGCTCGACCGCCGTGGCGGACGCCGCGGCCAGCGCCGCGAGGAGGAAGAGGAGGGGCGTTGTTTTGTTCATGCGGGGGATTGTAGCAGAAATGCCGGCGAGAGGAAACGGCGGCGCGGCGAAATCAGAAGGACACGCGGTAGGCGAAGGACTTCGCGTCGACGGCGAGCGAGAGGATCGCGCCCGTCTGCCTCCAGTCCGGACGGGCGGCGCCGGGGGCGGGCTCGACCGGCTCCACGGCGGAGACGGTCGGCGCAGGAGCGCCGGGTGCAAGACCGGCGAGGTCGAGTTCGGCGCGGAAGGGGCGGCCCATGTCGGGGATCGGGGTCAGGAGAAGGGCCCTGTCG
Source organism: uncultured Verrucomicrobiota bacterium (assembly GCA_946612175.1). Classification (GTDB taxonomy): domain Bacteria; phylum Verrucomicrobiota; class Kiritimatiellia; order RFP12; family UBA3636; genus UBA3636. The sequence goes on along the minus strand of CAMOEO010000084.1, from coordinate 5,280 downwards.
CCGTCGCGTTCGAGGCGGAACGCGCCGTCGGTCTTGATGCCGAGCGGCGCGAAGTCGGCGAGAGCCGTCGCGTTCGCGGCGTCGGCGGGGCCGGTGCCGTCGTTGCGGTCGGGGCGGCCGTCGGCGAAGACCGCGCCGCCGGACGCGGAGAACGCGCAGCGGCGGCCGTCGATCGCGACGATGCCGGCGCACGCGTCCGGCGTCTCGGCGTAGAAGCCGTCCTTCGGAAGCGTCCACCCCGCCGCCTGCCATGGGTCGCCGGCGCGGTTCACCCACACCTGCCCGCCGCCGCCTTCGCCGCCGGCGAAGACGGCGTGCTGGCGGTGGATCGAGCCTTCGAAGTCGAAGGCCTCGAAGGACGAGAGCGCCAGGTGGCGGGAAACGGGGCCGAGCAGCCACCAGGCGTCGACGGCGCGCAGGTCGAACGGGTCGAAGTCGTAGGACGGCGTGCGCCCGCCCATGACGGTGGTGCAGAGGTAGCTGTCGGAGCTGGAACCCCTGGAGGCGGTGTGGGGGCCGCGCTCGGGGCTGTCGGAGGCGTAGCGCCAGCCCAGCCCGCCGCCGTAGAGGACGAACGAGCCGTGCGTCACGGCGTCCTGCCACGGGACGCGCTCGGAATCGGCGTAGGCGCTCCGGTCCATCCACCGCCCGGGCGTGAAGTGGTCGGGCTGCCCGGCGTCGAGGTGCCCGATCAGGGCGTCGTGCCCGGCTTCCCCGATCGTGACGGCGTTGGTGCCGAGGATGCGCCGGTATTCGTCGAAGGCCTCCGCCCACGCGGCGCGGGTCTCGGCGCGGCCGTGGAAGCGACCGGAGCGGTCGTATCCGTCGAAGGGCGCCATGTTGGAGAAGACGTCGAGGAAGATGCCGTCCGGCGCGAAGCCGTCCCGGAGCGCGGCGGCGTTGGCGCGCAGCGCGGGGAGGAAGGCGTCCGGCGCCCAGCGGTAGCTCTGCGCCCGCTTGCCCTTGTTGGAGTTGAACCACGCCTTGACCGGTGCGCCGGTTTCGTCGAAGACGGTGTCGTCGTAGGAAAAGCCGGCGGCGTCCGGGTAGTGGTCGATGTAGTTGTCGTGCGGGACGAAGAGGATGCCGTGGCGCCGGGCGGTCGCGACCAGGTCGAGGAAGACCTTTTGCGAACCGTGCGGCTGCCGGTTGTCCAGGGGCCAGATTTCGGGGAGGCGGTAGTCGAAGCCCCAGCGCTGCCAGACGTGGCGGACATAGACGGCGTTGGTGACGCCGTACTTCGCGAGCGTGTCGAGCGCGGCGGCGGCCTTGGCGAACCCGGCCGTGGGGCCGCCCCACTGGTCGAGGCACATGCGCGTGGCGGCCTCGCGCCAGCCGGCGCCGGGTCGGTGGCCGGCGACATCGCGCCAGGCGCGAGCGGCGGCGAAGGCCCCGCGCGCGGACGGGACGAAGGAGAGCGTCGCGTCGCCGCACGTCTCGACGGCGAAGACGTTCGAGTCGCGCCGGCAGACGATCCGGGGGAGGGTGTCGGCCGCCTGGCAGAGCGAGGCGCCGTTGGCGTAGTCGGCGCCGGCGTGGCTCGCCAGGTTGCGGAAGAGCCCGTCGGTGAGCTCGAAGGAGCGCGGCTCCTCCAGGACGTTGCCGAAGCTCATGTAGGCGCGGGCGGCGGGCAGCGAGCCGGGGCCGATGCCGAGGCGCGTGAAGCGCGGCGAGCCGCGGTCGCCGCGCACCGCGCCGGGCATGTCCCAGCGGACGCGCAGCGCGGGGCCGTCGGCGCGGAGCGTGGCGCGGGCGAGGACGGTGCGGCCGTCGCGGAGGTCGATGCGGTGGGAGACGACGACGTTTCCGTCGTCGCGCCGAACCTCGCAGCCGGTGCAGCGCGCGTCGAGCGGGCCGGTGCCCACCATGACGTCGTCGATCGCGCAGGTGAAGCCACGGAAGGAGAGAGTGCGCTCGCCGTCGGTGAAGGAAAGCGCGCCGTCGAGGAGGCCGGAAGGGCCGGGCGTGAAGGAGGCGGTCCAGGATTCGCCGCGCACGGAGAGCGGGAAGGCAACGGACGGGGGCTCCGCGCCCGCACCCGCGTCCGGCGCGGACGCGTCGGGAGCCGGATCCGCCTCGTCCGCGCAGATGCCCACGTCTCCCCAGAGGCAGCGGTCGTAGTTGGGGTCGTTGGCGGGGCCGCAGCCGTTCCACAGGCGGATCGTCACCTTCCGGCCGGCCCAGGGCGTGAGGTCCGCCGTGCCGTCGGTCCAGGACGACGATTTCACGAAGGCCGAATAGACCTCGGTGGCACGGCCGGCTTCGTCCACGACGAAGACCTTGTAGTCGGCGCCGTCGCTCCTCCCCTCCCCTGCCCGAAGCGGCGCGCGGATCGCGGCCGAGAGACGAAGCGTGAGCCGCGCGGTCTTCGGCAGCGCGACCGGGACGTCGCGCCAGCCGAAGCCGCCGCCCGTGCGCCAGGGCGGCTGGCTGAAGAAGCCGAAGCGCACGTCGCCGTCCGCGGCGTACCAGCCGCGGTGGAAGAAGGCGCCGGTCTTGCGGTCCTCCGCGATCGGCTTCGGGTCGGCGCCGGGCAGCTGCGAGAAGGCCGAGCCGGGAAGTAGCGCCAGGCGGATGGGAAGCGCATTCGCTTCGGCCGCTGCGGACGGAGCGTCCGCAACGGCTTCGCGCGCCTCGAAGACCGCAATCGGGTGGAGCGGATCGCCGCCGGGCATGGCGAAGGAGGCGTGGACCGGATAGAGCGCCGGAAGCACGCGGCCCGGCCGGGGAATCGCGGTGGCGAAGAAGGTGTTCGTGGAATGGGGCGGCAGCGTGGCGCGGCGGGTCGCCTCGCCGGCGAGCTCCCAATCGTCGGCCAGCCACATGCGCAGCTCGCCGGAGACGGGCGCGTCCGTCGCGTTGGCCAGGTCGAGCCGGATCTCGAACGGGGCGGAGGCGTCGCGACGGGCGCATTGGACACCGTTGGCGTCGCTGGAGATTTCCTCCAGACCGATGAAGCGCGCCGTCACGCCGTCGCGGGAATCCACGGGAGGAACGAAGGCGGGCGCGGGGAGTGCGGCGGCGAGTGCCGCCGCCGCGAGGAGATGGCGTGTGTTCATGTCGCTTTCGGGGTTCGGATTCTACCGTACCACAAGAACGAATGCCGCAGGGGCCATGGTCACTTCGGCCGTGGCGGTGTCGCCGTAGACCGTTTCGCCGCCCTTGGCAAAGACCGGGGTGACGGCGTAGACGGGCGTACCGGCGCGGGAGGGCTTTTCCCACGCCACGTCGCAGGTCTCGCCGACGACGCCTTCGAGAGGCTCCCCGTCGCGCGTCCAGACATAGGCCACCGCGCCCGGGGCGTAGGCCGAGAGCGTCTTCACGCGGTTCACGCCGACCAGGGTGTCGGCGGGTGCGACAACGAGGCTCGTGAGGGCCCCGGCGAACTTGCCGTAGCCCAGCCCGCCGCCGCAGGTGAAGGCGTTGCCGCCGTCCACGCTGCTCGTCTTCACCTCCCCCGTCATCGTGTCGTAGAGGCCGACGGTGTCGCCGACCTTGTAGGGCAGATACTCGTGGACGAGCGTGCCCGCCTCGTAGATGCGGAAGGCGTAGAGGCGCATCTTCGTGCGGTTCGAATGCCCGCCGTCGGCGTTCGTCCCCTTCGCGAAGAGCCACATCGGGAACGTGGCGGTCTTCGAGCAGACGGTTTCGCCGGAGAACGCGAGGAGGCCGTAGCCGGAATAGCCGCACTCGCGGTTGGCCAGGTCGAGGACGGCGACGTGGCGCTCCAGATCCGCCCCGGTGTTCGTGTACTGCCCCCTCCACGAGTCGCCCACGCCGAAGGCCACGTTGCCGGAGCCGGTCGCGCTGCCCTGGAGGTAGAGCTCGGCGCTGAGGGCGCTCGTCGCCTCGCCGAAGGGGCGGCTCTGGCCGACGATTTCCGTAAGCTGGTAGTCGATCTCGTAGCGCGTGTTCGGCGTCGTGAGATAGCCGAGGTTGACGCCCTGCGTGCCGTCCGACTCGAGGTAGGCGTCCTCGGCGCGCATCGGCGCGGCGAAGAAGGCGTCGTTCAGGGCCGTGTTGCCGGTGAATCCCGCGAACGCGGCGGAGCTGGCGGCCTTCGCGAGGACCTTGCCGGCCACCTTGTCCACGAGCGCATACGTCCCGCCCTGGCAGATTGGAACGTAGTCGCGCACGAGCTCGCCTTCCTCGTAAATCCTGAAGCCGTAGAGACGGCCCTTCGTGTAGTGGTCGTTCGCGGCGGCGTTGCTGAAGATCTTCAGCGTCGAGGCAGAGGTTCCCGGAACGCGGCCTGCGGACGAAATCGGGCCGTCACGGACGGTTTTTCCGGACGTCTCCACCTTGACCTTGAGATGGTAGGCGTCGAGCGTCAACACGCGGCGGACGTTTGGCGAGAAGGGAACTTCAAGCGAAATGTTGTCCGTGTTTCCGCAGAAATAGGCGATGTCGCCGGTTCCGGCGCCGCCGTTGGCGTAGGTGCGCATGAACATGCGCGTTCCGTCGCGCGCCCCCGCCTCGAACGGGAATTGCTGGTTCGCCTGCTGGACGAGCGGCATGTAGTCGATTTCGACGCACGTGTTGCTTGTCACGTAGCAGCCCGTGTCGAAGAGGCACCCGCCGTCGGGGCTCGCGACGTAGGGGTCGTCGTCGATCTCCCGGACCGCGCCGCCGGCGACGAGGTTTCCGCCGGAAACGAACGCTTCGGTCACCTCGTCGAGGAAGCCCGGAATGCCGCCCTTCACGCACGGCAGGAAGGTGTGGACGGGCGTGTAGGTCGCGCCGTTGTCGTCCGATTCCGAGATCTTTACGCTGAAGATGCGCGCGACGGCGTTCTGCCGCGTCTTGCCGTAGGCGGAATTGTACGCCGAGCCGAAGAGCGTCAAGGGCCAGTTCGCAGTGTTGTTTTGAGACCAGGCCGATGTCTGCGGAAAGTCCGCCTCGCCCTGCAGCCCGCCGTCGGCGTCGTAGAGCGCGACGTGCCTGTCGGGCGCGTCGATGACGGCCGTGTGGCGGGCGGTGTCTGACTTCACCGTATTGGACAGCGCGAGCGTCGCGTGACCTCCATCCTTCGCCTCCAGGTTGAAGTTGCCGCCGTTCGGCGCATAGACGAGCACGGTGTACGTGCTGCCGTAGTTGCCCAAGAGGCAGTCCTTGCTCCCGGCGTTTCGCGCGAACTGGAAGTCGACCTCGACTTTCGTCTTGCCGCTGGGGAAATAGCGCGTGTCGATGACGCTGTAGAGCGAGCCGTCCGACTCGATGAAGGAGTCGCCTTCGCCGCTGCGACCCGAAAGGGCGGTCGGGGCGTTCGCGCTGGCGGTG
>CAMOEO010000083.1 GCA_946612175.1 uncultured Verrucomicrobiota bacterium | reverse complement strand
CGTACCACTCGACGTGGTTGTCGCCGCTCACGATCAGCGCCTCGACCTTCCCCGCGCGCCAGAGTTCCGCCGCGGCCTCGATGCGCGCCGTGAAGTACGGGTTGTCCCAGCCGCCGCGGAGCTTCGGGACGCAGCCCATCACGACCGCCGCCCTCCGCGCCGGCGCCTCCGCCGCGCGCCCCACGGGCGTCACGCGTCCCGCGGCTGCGATCAGCACCGCGAGGTTGCATGCGACGACGAACGCGACGCCCGTGAGCGCCAGGCACGCGAGGCGGCGCAACCAACGGCAGCATGGGGACGAAGCGGGCGACGGGCCGCCGAGTAGACGCCGAAGGTCGCGAAGCTGCCGCCGCGCGGCCGGGTCCGTGCGCGCAAGCGTTTCGGCTTTCCGCACGGCGTCGCCTGCGAAGTCGGTGACGCATTCCCGCGCGGTGACGACCGTCTCGGTGACGATGGGGAAGTCGGTCGCAATCGACACGGCGAAACCGTTGTCGGGCGAGCCGAGGTGTCGACGGATCGCGGAAAGAAGACCGCTTCGGAACATCCGGGACGAAAGCAACTGGAGGCCGAAGAGACGGTTCTCGAACCAATCGTCGGAAAGACCGAAGTCGCCCCTGAACGCCCGTCCACGCCGGAGCCGTCCGGAAAGGAGGTGCAGCCGTTCCCGCCAGGACCGCTTCGCGGACGGGTCAAGGCCGCCGTGCTCAAACCCGCGGACGCCGCGGCGGGCGAGGAACGCGGCCAGCCGTTCCCGTTCGGCGAACCATTCCTCGTAGGAAAGGGCCCCTCGCGCCTTGCGGTTTTCCTCATCCCGCCGCGCGTGGAAGGCGGCGAGTTCGTCGGCGTTCATGGTTTTGATCGTCCGTGGCGCGGGCACCGTGGCGCGGGCGGCGCCGGACCCGGCGTTGTCTCCGGGGGCGTAAATGCGGCATTCGTTGCAGACGAGCCAGTACCGGCGAGTTCCGTTTTCGAAGGTTCGGACGGAAACGGCCGGAGAGCCGCATCGCGGGCAGAGAACCTTCCGGGATCCGGTTGTAAACCAGGCGATGCCGGAGGCGAATGCCGCCAACAACAAAAGGAACGACCACGACGGAACGGGACGGAAGCATCCGACTATGACAAGCGCGACGAATCCGGCCACGAACGGAAGGAACGCGAACGCGAACGCCCGGACGGATGCATTCCCCGCGCGAAGCGCGAGCGCGTCGTCGGGTTCGAGTCCGGCCAGAACCTCGGCCCGGGCGCGAACGACCGCTTCCCGGCGGCGTTCGCCACGCTTCGTCCCGGTGTGCGGAGGGAGCGTTTCCTCGACCCAGGCGGGCTGGGCGCCGTCGACGGCGGGGCGGTCGTCGGGATCGTCGGCGCCGAGCGGCGCGAAGGCATCGCCGGGCAGCGCGTCGAGGCCGAACAGGAGACAGGGGAATTGCCCCAACAGGAGGTGGTGTCCGTCGTCACGCGCCACGCAGAGCCGCGCCGACGGCGAAATGCCCGAAACGCCGTGCCACCCGCCGGTCCCCGCCTCCTGGACGCGGACGAGCCGCCCCTCCGGAACGGTGCGGACCGAAAGAGGGACGCCGCAAAGCAGGACGCGGCGGCGATAACCGTGTTGCGGGGTGCGCGCGATCTCGATGACGGCGAAGCGCGAAAGGACGAAAAGCGCGGGCAGCCCACAGGCGATGCCGTAGATGAAGCAAGTGCCCAGGATTCGTCCGAGGCCGGTTGAACCGGTCGAGAGCGCCGTTCCGGCGAGCACCAGGACGAACGTCAGCAGGGAGATGCCGAGGCAGACGAGCCAGAGCAGCGTCCGCGGCGCCGGCATCCGGCGTCGCAGCACGGCGGGGGCGTGCTCCCGGCGCCAGCGGGCGAAGGATGCGAAGCCTCGGGTCATTCGGACTTCCGCTCCGCGGCGGACTCGGGGGACAGCGCGACGCCGTCGGGGAGGCGGATCTCGACGGTCTCCTCCCAGCCGCAGGGGTAGTCGGTGACGAGGGGGAAGCGGCGCTTCTCGAGGCCGAGGTCGCCGACGACGCGCGAGGCGATCGCGAGCGCGGCGGGGACGGTCGGCAGGTCGAGCAGCGCCGCGCGGCCGTCCTCCGCGCCGCGCGCGGCCTCGGCGATCGCGTAGTCGAGGCGGACGGAGAGCGGCTCGGCGCTCGTGCGAAGCGCCTCGGGCGCGGGGCGGACCTCCCAGCCCGTCAGCACCGCGCCCGGGATGCCCTGCAGCACGCGCTCGAAGAAGGCGCGGAGGCCGTCGCGCGGGATCGACGCGAAGTAGCCGCGGTAGGCCGCGTCGTTCACGCCCGCGAAGGAGAGCGTCGTCGTCACGTCGGCCGACGCGTCGGCGTGGAGCGTGTAGACCGTCTCGGCGCGGAGCAGGTTCTGCTCGACCGGCAGCGGGGGCGTCTCTCGGATGCCCTCGCCCTCGTCCCGCGCGACGAGGTAGCTCATCTCGCAGAGGTATTCCGGGAGGAGCGAGCGCGTCGTCTCGCTCGTGGGGTCCATGAGGAGGTAGGGGTCCGCCGGGTCGCCCGAATCGGCCGCGACGATCGCGTGGTTGAAGTAGGGCTGCGGCACCTGCGGGTCCTTGCGCGGGCCGACGTTGATCAGCACCGGCCACGCGTCGATCCCCGCCATGCGGAGCATCGCGACGAGCAGGGCGGCCTTGTCGCGGCACACGCCGTAGCGGTTGTCGAACGTGAGCGACACGTCGTGCGGCTCGTAGCCCGGCGCCTCGCTCTCCGCCATCGCGCCCATGTAGCGGACCTCGCGCGAGACGAAGTCGAAGAGCGCGCGGACGACCGCCTCGCGCGATGCGGGGCCGCCGGTCGCGGAGTTCGTCGCGGACGCGACGAGCTCCGCGACCTTGAGGGCCATCGCTTCGTTCGTCGCCGCGAGGTGCGGGGCGCAGAGGCGGGCGTACCAGCGCGAGAGGGACTCCCAGTCGGGCGCGGTGGAGAGGAGCAGGCGCGCGGTGCAGTCGTAGGCGGGCGGCATGTCCGGCTCGGCGAAGTAGCGCGGCGTCTCGCCGGCGGTCCAGACCTCGGTGATCGTGCCGGCCTCCTCGTTCGTGGACGCGGCGTGCTCGAGCGAGACGGGGCCCGCGTCGCGGAACGCGCGCGACAAGAGCGGCATCGACGCGGGGCCGGTGATGCGGACGCCCTGGAAGAGGATCGGGTGGTCGCTCTCGAACGTGAGGTAGTCCGAGTAGACGCCCTCGCAGCGGGGGCGCCGCGTCTCGCGCCGCATCACGAGGGCCACCGAGTCGCCGACCTGCAGGCCGGGCAGCGCAAGCGTGAACGTCTTGTCGTTCGGATCGTGGATGTTGCTCGCGAGCGAGCCCGTGTCGATCGCCTCGGCGAGATTGGCCGCCAGATCGATGTCACGCGCGACGCCGCCGGGGGAAAAGACGCGCGCGACGAGCACCGTCGTCGAGCCGTAGAAGTCATTGTTCCAGAACGAGAACGTCCGGTTGTTCTCGAGCCCGCGCTGCGTGAGGATCCTCGTGAGGGACGTCCATGTCGTCGTGTAGGTGCCGTTCGTCTCGTAACGCGTGCCCTCCCATTCGAAGAGCGAGACCTCGTCCGCGTCGGGATAGGCCTCCACCGTCGCGAGCTCCTTCCCGGCTTCGGCGACGTGGGGAAGAAGCATCTCCAGGGCGTCCGGGCGGTCCTCGACGAGACCGGTCCGTAGCATCCCGAGGACGCCCGTCAACGGGACGGCGACGCCATTCGGGGCGGAAACGGGCCCCTCGCGACAAACGGACTCTGCGTTCTCTGCGCTCTCTGCGTGAGAAACAACCTCCGGTCGACTCCGCGTGGCGCAGGAGGCGAGGAGGACCGCCGCGAGGGCGGCGAGGGCGGCGAAAGGGACCGGGAGGCGGAAGGACTTCTTCATGCCGCCGATTCTATCATGCCGTGCGCCGGATGGAAAGCGCGGAGACGGAACGGAGCGGCAGGGGGCGGGCGGAGGAGGATGCCGCCGCCGGCGCGGTCAGGCGGGTGCGAGGGGCGAGAAGGCGCGGATGCAGAACATCCCCATCCGCTTCGCGAAGAACGCGTTGGCCGCGCCCTCCCCGACCTTCCCGACGACCTTCCCCGCGGCGCCGAACAGCCCGGCGTAGGTGTCCGGGACGTTCTCCGAGCCCAGGAGCCGCGGCAGCTCCCGCGCCGCCGTCTCGCCCGCCTTGCCGGCCAGCGGACCGAGCTCGCCCGAGACATAGAGGTTGAACGCCCAGTGGCACACGAGACGGAACGCCTGGGCCCGCGTCACGCGGCGGCGGTACAGGCGGGCCAGGTCCTGCACCATCGCCGTTCCGTGCCAGAAGACGACCGCCATGTCGACGGACTTCCACGGCGAGGCCGCGGTCTTCGCGCCGACCAGGAGGGCCCGCCGCGCGACGAGCTCCCGGGCGCGGGCTTCGCGCACCGCCTCGAAGGCGTCGTACGCGGCCCACCACTCCCCGGCGTCCGCGAACGCCCCGCGCGCCGACAGCCGGCGGAGCCGCCCGGCGACGTCCTGCGCGGGATCGAAGCCGCACGAGGCGGCGTAGGCGTCCGGATCCCCGATGTGCGCGAGGTAGCCGGCGCGCATCCGCTCCATCGCCTGCACGCGGTCCTCCCTGCGGTCCGCGGCCGCGACCTGGGCGAAGGACGGCACGCGCCGCAGCAGCAGCGCCCCGCGCAGCATGAGGCCGAGCAGCGCGAGCAGGAGCGCGCCCTCCGCCGCGAGCAGCGGCCACCGCAGCGCGGGGGGTAGGGCGAGCGCGTTGCGCACGAGCCCGGCCAGCTGCCCGAGCAGCAGCAGCCCGCCGAGAAGGGCGATCCCCCACGCCGCCGCCGAAAGGACGCCGCCGTGCCGCGGAGGCGCCGCGGCCGGGGCGGGCGCGGACGCGCCGCCCGCGCGGTTCCGGAGAGCCGGCTGCGCGGAGACGGCCGGAACGGGGTCGGCCGGCGCGAGCGCCAGCGGGGCGGAGGGAGGGTGCGTCATCGCGTCGCCTTCGCGCAGGGAGATGCGGGCGGGAGTCTCTTCCATGTCGTTCACCTCATGCTTCCGAGCAGGATCCGGGCGATGCGCCCGAGGCCGATCTGCGGCGGGGCCTCGTCCTGCCGCGCGTCGAACGCGGGCGGGACGAGCCCGGACTCGGAGGGATCCGGAAAGCCCCCGGCCGTCCATTGCGCCGACGCCGGCCACCGCGCGGGAGGCTCGGCGGGGCGGAACCGCAGATACGCGGGCGTCCCGCCCGCCGCGTCGACGAACCGCCCGACGAGGGCACGCGGATCGTCCGGATCGGGGTCCGTCGAGCGGACCGCCGCGCAGACGCAGACGTGCCGTCGCCCGGGGGGCAGCTCGATCTCGTCGAGCGCCGGCCCGAGCATCCGCTCCAGCAGCCCGGCGAGGCGGTTGCGCTGCCCGTCCCCCTCGGGCAGCACGCAGTCGGCCTTGGTCGCGACGAGGATCGCGTCGTCGACATGCATCGAGAACAGGCCGGTCAGCAGGCCCAGCAGGCCGTTGGAGCGATTCGGAGCGGGCATCATGCCGAGAACGGTCCGGCCCATGCGCTGGGCGCCGTTGTAGGCCTGCGGGCCGGCGTTGAGGACGCCCAGGACGTCGACCAGGTAGCAGAGGCGGTCGGCCGATTCGAGCCAGGCCGCGATCGGGTCGACGGTCTCCCGGACGTAGGAGCGGTAGTTCGCGGCGAACGCCCGCGCGAGCGCGGAGCCGCCCGCGGCGGCCTCGGGCGGGAGCGGCGCGAACGGGCGCTCCGCATCCGCGCCGAGCGGCGCGGCGGCCAGCTCCGCCCGGAGCTCCGCCTCGGGGAGCCCGCGGCGCGACGGCACGGTCGAGCCGTCCTGCGCGAGGATCGCGACCGACGGCACCACGATCGGCGAATACGACCGGAGGGAGGCGAGAAGGTGCTCGCGGTAGGCGGAAAGCACCGCGGCGCGAGCCGCGAGGAAGGATTCCGAGCCGGCGCCCGCGTCCGCCGGGAGCGCGTCGAGGACGGCGCGGCAGCGCGAGAGGTAGACGCCGTACGAGGGCGCGTCCGCGAGCGCGTCCGCGAGCGCGCGGCACCACTCCGGATAGGGGCGCCGGCGCATGGAGAGGTCCGGGACGCGCTCGCCCGGCAGGTCGAGCAGCTCCAGCGTGCGCTCGCGGCGCCAGCCCCGGCCGTCGGCGCGCTCGAGGCGAAGCGCGATGCGCGCGAGCGAGGCCCCCTTCGTCTTGGCCGGCCAGCGGTCGCCTGCGGCGAACGTCGCGCGGCTCGGGTGGTAGGGGAACGGCGGGAACGGGCCCGTCGCGGCGTCCAGATCGGCGCGCACGACGCGCCAGCCCTCCGGCGCGAAGTCGGGATCGCGGCAGAGCAGGTGGTTCAGCAGCGACGTCAGGAAGACTGTCTTCCCGCAGTTGCCCGCGCCGCACACCGCGACGCGGACCGTCCTTCGCGAAAGCAGCGTTTCTTCCAACCGGTCGAGAATCGAGCTCATGGCCCGCATTCTACCAGAAACCCCGACGGCCTGGCAAACCCGCCCCGCGGGCGGATTCCCGGCCGACGGCCCGTCGGCGCCCCGCCGCGGCGCGGCGGGGCGCGGGTTTGCGGCGGAACGGGGGTTCTGGTAGACTTTCGGGCCCATGAACCGCTTCGACGCCGCCACGCCCTGCCTCGCCCTCGACACCGAATTCGTCTGGACCAAGACCTACTACGCCCGGCTCGGCCTCGTGCAGGTCGCCCCCTCCGGCGGCTTCGACCGCGCGCGCCTCCCCGTCCTGGCGATGCCGTTCCGGCCGCGCGCCGACGCCGAGGCCCGCGCGATCCTCGTCGATCCGCTCCGGAGCGACCCCGCCCCGTTCCGCGCCGCGCTGGAGGACCCCGCCACGGTCAAGCTCCTCCACGATGCCCACCAGGACGTCCAGCACCTCTGCCGCTGGACGGGCGCGGCCCGCCCCCGCTCCCTCTTCGACACCCGCCTCGCCGCCGGCTTCTGCGGCCTGCCGTCCACCCTCTCCCTCGCCCGGCTCGTCGAGGAGACCTGCGGCGTCTCCCTCCCGAAGACGGAGACCCGCACGGACTGGTGCCGCCGGCCCCTCACCCCCGAGCAGCTCGAATACGCCGCGCAGGACGTCGTCTACCTCGCCGACGCCGCGCAGGAGCTGCTCCGCCGCGCCGACGCCTTCGGAACGACCGCCTGGATGCTCGAGGAGATGGACGCCCTGGAGGACCCCTCCCGCTACGCCCCGCCCTCCGCGGCGGACGCCTGGCGCCGCCTCCGCCTCCCGCCGTTCGTCCACCGCGACCCCGCCGCGCTCCGTCGCGTCCGCGCCCTCGCCGAGTGGCGCGAGCGCACGGCGCAGGCCCGCGACCTTCCGCGAAAGTGGATCGTCCCCGACGACGTCCTCGTCGAATCGGCGCTCCGCCCTCCCGCCACCCCGCAGGCGCTGCCGCGCCGCGCGGTTCCGCCGTCCTTCCAGGCCGGCTTCTTCGAGACGCTCCGCGCCTGCGAGGCCGAACCCTTCGCCCTCGAGGCGCAGGACGCCGCCCCCCGCCGCGACCCCGCCGCGTACCGCGAGGCCAAGGATCGCGCAACGGCGGTCCTCGCCGAGATCGCGCGCCGCGCGGAGCCGCTCCACGTCGACCCCGCGCTCTTCGGCTCCCGCGCCGAGGTCACGGACTACGTCCTCTCCCCCGACGACCCCGCCGCGCCCCTCAACCGCGGCTGGCGCCGCGAAGCCCTCGGCGGCGCCCTTCGCGCGCTCGTCTAGCGCGCCCCGCCCTCTACACGCGGTTGTCCGGCGGGGCGTTGCCGACGTTGCGGCGCGCGGTCTCGAGGATGCGCGCGGCGAGCTCCGGCCCGATGCCGGCGACCGCCGCGACGTCCTCGGCCGCGGCCGCGGCGAGCCGCCGCACGGAGCCGAAGCGGCGCAGCAGCGCCTTCTTGCGCTCCGGGCCGACGCCCTCGATCTCGTCGAGCGCCGACTCGCGGATGCGCTTGAGGCGCAGCGTCCGGTTGTAGGTGATCGCGAAGCGGTGCGCCTCGTCGCGCAGCCGGATGAGGACCTGCAGCGCGGGATCGTCGCGCGGCAGGACGATCTCGCCGGTGCCGTCGGGCCAGTCGACGACGAGGATCTCGTAGCGCTCGGCGAGGCCGACGGTCGGGAGCGAGGCGAGCCCGAGCTCGGCGAGCTTCTCGCGCGCGGCGCGCAGTTGCGTGATGCCGCCGTCGAGCATCACGAGGTCGGGCAGGGGCCTGCCCTCGGCGAGGAGGCGCACGTAGCGGCGGCCGACGACCTCCGCGATCGACGCGGGGTCGTCGCCGCCCGTGGCGGTCTTGATCCGGAAGCGGCGGTAGCGGTTCGGCGCGGTGGCGCCGTCGACGCTCGCGACCATCGACGCGACGGCGAGCTCCCCGCCGATGTGCGAGATGTCGAAGCCCTCGATGAGGTGCGGCGGTCCGGGGAGGCGCAGGACGCGGCCCAGCGCGGCGTTGCCGGCGAGGACGGCGTCGCGCCGCGCGGCGGGGTTCGGGACGGCGCGCGCGCGAAGCTTCACCATCTCGCGGAGGGCGTCGATCGTGTCGCGCAGGCGCGCGGCCTTCTCGAAGTCCTGCGCCTCCGCGGCCTCGCGCATCTCGCCGGCGAGGTCGGCGGCGACGGCCGGGTCGCCCTTGCGGAGGAACGCGCACGCCGCCTCGAAGCGCGCGCGGTAGTCCTCCGCGGAGACGCACCCGACGCACGGCGCGGAGCAGCACGCGATGCGGTCGTCGTGGCAGTGGCGGTGCGTCTCGGCGTCGGGCGCGGCGGCGTCGCACTTGCGCAGGCCCCAGCGGCGCTCGAGGAAGTCCTTCACGGTGTGCACGACCGTCGACGAGGGGAACGGGCCGAAGTACTCGTCGCCGTCGTCGCGCACGATGCGGCACTCGGAGAGGCGCGGCAGCGGCAGGTGCGTCTCCGCGCGGAGCGCGAGGTAGCGCTTGTCGTCGCGCAGCGCGGTGTTGAAGCGCGGGCGGTAGTCCTTGATGAGGCGCCCCTCCGTGAGCAGCGCCTCCGCCTCGTTGCGGACGACCATCCACTCCAGGTCCGCGAAGCAGCGCACCATCCCGCGGCGCTTCGGGCTCTCGCGGCGCATGCGCGACTCGCTGAAGTAGCTCGTCACGCGCTTCTTCAGGTCCACCGCCTTGCCGACGTAGACGATCTCGCCGTTGCGGTCGCGGAAGAGGTAGCAGCCGGGCTTCTCCGGCAGCCTCGCGAGCTTCTCGCGCAGGACATCGGGGACGGGGATCACGGCCGCATCGCCTCCTCGACGTCGGCGCGGATCTGCGCCGCGAGCGCCTCCGACGTGGCGAACGCCCGCTCCCCGCGCAGCCGCCGCAGCCAGGCCACGTCCAGCGCGCGTCCGTGCAGGTCGCCCTCGAACCCCGGGATGTGGATCTCCAGCAGAGGCCGGTCCGGGCGGGCGTCCGGGAACGTCGGGCGGAACCCGAAGTTGGCGACGGCGCGCCGCGGCGCCTCCCCGGGCGCGCGGCCCTCCTCCGCGCGCACCACGACGTCGACCGCGTAGACCCCGGTCGGCGGCAGCACGGGCGAGGCGGGCAGGACGTTCGCCGTGGGCGCGCCGAGCTTCGTCCCGACGCCCCTCCCCTGCCCCGCGCCGAGCGCCCGCTCGCGGATGGCGTAGGGCCTCCCGAGCAGCGCCGTCGCCAGCGCGAGCTGCCCCGCGCGAACCGCGTCGCGGACGCGCGAGCTGCTCGCCGGCGCGCCGGCGACCGTCTCGAAGGGAACCTCGCGGACGTCGATCGCGCCGCCGGAGAGCGCGGGCATGTCGGCGAGGCGGCCCGCGCGGGCGCGGCCGAAGCGCCAGTCCGGCCCGGCCACGACGGCGACCGGCCCCGGCGCGGCGCCGAGCACGCGACGGACGAACGCCGCGGGCTCCAGTCCCGCGAGCTCCGGGGTGAACGGCAGCGCCAGGCACCCTTCCGCGCCAGCCGCCGCGAGCGCCTCGAAGCGCGTGGCGCCGGGCGTGAGCAGCGCCGGCGCGCGTTCCGGCGCGACGACCGCGAGCGGGTGCGGCTCGAACGTGAGCGCCCATGCGGACGCGCCGCGCGCCCGAGCCATCTCCCGCGCCGCGCGCAGGATCGAGCGATGCCCGAGGTGCACGCCGTCGAAGAACCCGGCGGCGAACACCACGCCCCCGGGCCCTCCCTCGACATCCTCCGGCCTCGAAACGATCTCCATGCCCTCCATTCTACCAGACCCCGCCGCGGCGCGCAACGCGCCCTCGCCCGGAAACGCGCGCGAAAACTCCTGGACCTTCCCCACTTTTTGGTGCCGCGCCGTCACGGAGGCCCGCAAACCGGGCCTTAGCGCCGTTGCGCAGGTGAAATGCGCCCGCCACCGCTCGCAGGCTCCGGG
>CAMOEO010000082.1 GCA_946612175.1 uncultured Verrucomicrobiota bacterium | reverse complement strand
CGCCGCCGCGCCCTCCGCGGCGCCGGCGTCGCCGGGGCGAAGCGCCCCGCGCAGCGCCGCCGCGGCGACGCCGAGGGAAAGGACGGCCGCCGCGGCGAGGATCGCCGCGAGGCCGGTGGAAAGGTGTCGGACTGGTGGAGTCATAAGCCGGATTCTGTCTCCGCCCTCGCGGGCGGGTCGGATCATTCGTCTTGGCAATCAACCCGGGGCGCCGTCCCTTGCGGGAACCCGTGCGGGCCGCACGATGCGCCCCCTATTTGATCTTGCTCCGGGCGGGGTTTGCCTTGCCGCGTCCCGTCGCCGGGACGCGCGGTGGTCTCTTGCACCGCCTTTTCACCCTTGCCGCGGGGTCGCCCCCGGGCGGTTTGTTTCTGTGGCACTGTCCATCGGCGCGGCTTTCCCGCGCCTTCCCCGCCTGGGAGCGGGGCGCCCTGCCCTGCGGAGTCCGGACTTTCCTCCGCCGCCCCGTCGCCGGGGCGCACGGCGATCCGTCGTCCGCCGGCCCGACACGAAGAGGGCCGCGGACCGCCGATCTACTTGAAGATCATGCGGCCGCAGTAGTCGCACGCGACGATGTTCATCTTGCCCGGGCTGTCCGCCAGCTTGGCGTTGCGCTGGGCCTCCTGCATCTTGGAGGGGGGCAGCACCATGTGGCAGCCGGGGCAGGCGTTTCCGCCGCGCACGCGGAAGACCACCGGGAAGTACTTCTTCCGGAGGCGGTCGTAGTAGCCGACGAAGCGGCGCTTCTCGGGGACGTCCATCGCGCGGGCCTTCTCGTCGCGGACGGCCTGCGCCTCGTTGAGGCGGTGCTGCGCCTCGAGCAGCTCCGTGCGCAGCGAGGCGATGTAGCCCTCGGCGGCGGCGGACTCCTCGGCGTAGCGGGCCTCGACGATCGCGATGTTCTCCTTGGCCGTCTCGATGTGGTCGCGGGCCTTGGCGATGCGCTCCTCGTAGTCCGAGACGACGCGCCGGCAGCTTTCGATCTGGCGGCCGAGCGCGGAGAACTCCGCGTTGGACTTCACCTCCTGCCGCTGGCGCTCGTACTTCTCGATCTGGCCCTTCTGCTGGTCGATCTCGAGCTGGAAGCCCGCGACGCTGCGCTCGCCGTTCTCGACGGCGTCCTTCGCGTGCTGGAGCTCGCGCTCGATCTCCTCGAGGCGGTCCTTCTCGATCTTGCGCTTCTTCGGGATGTCGTGGACCTGGCGCTCCAGATCCCGGATGATGGAGTCCTGGGCCTGCAGGTCCAGAAGTTCGTCGATGACGCTCACGCTGGGTTCTCCGAATGAAGGTTGGAAAAGGTGGAAAAGACGGCGGGTGAATCTAGCAAAAGGGACCTTCCGTGTCAAGGAATTGCGTTCGCGCCGACGATTGTGGTATGCTTGCCGTCATTCCCGCGCGGCGGACGCCGTCCTCCGGCCCGCCCCCGCCCCCAGAGACCGACATGAACCTCTTTCGCAAGAAGCAACCCGCGCGCACGCCGCTCGCGAGCACGCGCATCCCGGACATTCCCTTCGAGCGCCTCCCCCGCCCGATCGCCCGCAAGCTCCGCCAGGCCGCCTCCCGCATCCGCCGCATCGTCCTGCTCCGCGGGTCCCTCGCCGTCCTCGCGACCGCGGTGATCGCCGTGCTCTGCATCATGGCCGTGGACTCGATGGTCGTCATCACCGAGCCGCTCGTCCGCTGGGCGCTCTGGGCCGTCGGCGTCGCCGCCGTGGCGGTCGTCGCCCACGCCTCGCTCGTGCGCCCGCTCTCGCGCCGCCTCACGCCCGCGCGCCTCGCGGCGCTCATCGAGCGCAACCACCCCGAGCTGGAGGAGCGCCTCTCCACCGTCGTCGAGCTCATGGCCTCCCCCGACTCCCTCGCCGAGGGCTCCGAGGAGCTCATGAAGGTCGTGACCGACGCCGCCGTGACGGACGTCGGCGGCATCTCCCTGCGCAACGAGTTCACGATCCGCACCGTCAAGCCCAAGCTCGTGCTCGCCGCCGCCGCGATCGGCGTCCTCGCCGCGCTCTGGGCGATCTGGCCCGAGAGCGTCGGGCGCCTCGTCAAGCGCGCGATCGACCCCGCCGCCCGCGTCGACAACCTCTTCGCCTCCAACCTCCACGTCTCCCCCGGCTCCGCCGTCGTCCTGCTCGGCGAGCCGTTCTCCGTCGACCTGGCCATCGTCGGCGGCTTCCCCGGCCAGGCCTACCTCCGGACGCGGCGCCCCGGCTCCCGCGGCGAGACCTCCGAGCGCATGACGCAGACCTCCGCCGAGCGCGAGGGCGACGACGGCCCCGCCATCCGCCACTACCGCCACACGATCGGCTCCGTGGATGGCTCCTTCACCTACCGCATCCTCTGCGGCAGCGCCCTCACGGGCGACTTCGAGGTCGAGGCCGTCGCCCCGCCCGACTACACCAACGCCCAGATCACGCTCCGCTATCCCGCCTACACCGGCGTCGAGGCCCGCACCCTCCCCGAGGGCGAGCTCGACGTCGCCGCCGTCGCCGGCACCCGCGTCGAGCTCTCCGTCGAGCCCAACCGCCCCCTCGACGGCGCGCTCCTGCTCGCCGACGGCGACCGCCCCGGCGCCGAGGACGCCCTCTCCGGCCGCCTCTCCTGGTCCTTCGAGCTCGGCGAGGCCACCGCCGGCTCCTGGGCGGTCCGCCTCTGGGACGGCAACGGCTTCACCAACAGCCCCGTCGCCCACGGCCTCTCCATCGCCGCGGACGAGCCCCCCGCCGTCGAGCTGCGCTACCCCACCAACCTCTCGTTCCAGCTTCCCTCCTTCGGGCGCATCCCCGTCGGGTTCACCGTCTCGGACGACTTCGGCGTCGCCACCCCCGAGCTCCAGGCCAGCGCCGACGGCGGCCCCTGGCGCCGCGTCCGCGACCTCCCCGTCGCCCAGACCCCGATCGAGGGCGTCTGGGCCGCCGCCGACGAGCTCCGCGTCGGCGAGGTCTTCCCCGCCCCCCGCTCCTCCGTCCGCTTCCGCATCGCCGTCTCCGACAACCTCCCCGAGGACCTCGGCGGCCCCCACGTCGCCTACTCCGAGACGGTCTCCGTCCGCCTCGACGGCGACCGCCGCACCCTCTCCCAGCAGCGCCTCGACGCCGCCAAGGCCGACGTCGGGCGCCGCGCGGACGACGTCCAGCGCGCCATCCGCGAGGCCCTCGCCAAGGCCGAGGCCGCCCTCCAGGAGGCCCGCTCCGGCCGCGACGAGACCGCCCGCGACCGCGTCGTCGAGTCCAAGGATCGCATCGTCAAGGGCGAGGAGATCGCCCGCTCCCTGCTCGACGAGACCCTCTCCGGCCCGCTCGCCCCCCTCGCCCCCGAGGCGCGGAACCTCCTCGAGTCCAAGCTCCTTCCCGCCCACGAGGCCGCCGACGACGCCGCGGCCGCCGACCCCGCCTCCCGCCCCGCCGAGATCCAGCGCCTCGTCGACCGCCTCAAGGACGCCGAGAAGGGCCTCGCCGAGTTCCGCGAGGAGGCCGAGGCCAAGGCCGAGGAGCTCGCCAAGGCCGCCGAGATGCAGTCCCTCGCCGACCGCCAGAAAGACCTCGCCGAACAGGCCGGCCGCGAGATGTCCGAGGAGGAGCGCAAGGAGTGGGAGCGGAAGCAGGCCGAGCTTCGCGAGGAGCTCGAGCGCCGCGCCGCCGAGCTCGAGAAGGCCGGCGACCCCTTCGCCGACGAGGAGAAGCGCTCCGAGCGCGCCGCCGGCGAGATGGAGGAGCTCGCCCGCCTCCAGGAGAAGCTCGCCGACCTCCAGAAGAAGCTCGCCGACGCCTCCTCCCGCGACGAGGCCGAGAAGGCCCTCCGCGACATGATGCCCGAGATGCCCCGCGACGCCTCCGCCCAGGACCTCCTCGAGCGCGCCCAGCAGGACGTCGTCGACAAGGCCGCCGAGCTCCGCCGCGAGATCGAGGCGCTCCAGAGCCAGCTCGACGCCCTCGACCGCCGGAAGAAGCCCGATGGCTCCGAAGGGGACGACGGTTCCGAAAATGCCAATCCCTTCGACCAGGCCCGGCAGAACGCCCAGCAGGCCCAGCAGGACGCCCAGCAGGCCATGGACGCCTTCCAGTCCAATCCCGACTGGGACGGCCGCAAGGACCCCGACGCCGACGTCCCCCAGGGCGACTGGGACCCCAACGCCGAGCACGCCCCCTGGGACGGCCAGAAGGACCCCAACGCCCAGGAACAGCCCCAGAACGGCCAGTGGGATCCCGACGCCCAGCACGCTCCCTGGGACGGCAAGAAGGACCCCAACGCCAAGGACGAGCCCCCCAAGGACGGCCAGTGGGACCCCAACGCCAAGCGCGACCCCTGGGACGGCAAGATCGACCCCAACGCCCTCATGAACCAGGCCGCCGACAACATGCGGAAGTCCGCCGACGCCCTCCGCGACGCCGGCGAACGCCTCCGCGAGATGGGCCGGGACCTCCAGCAGCAGGCCATGCAGCAGGCCCAGGAAGCCCAGCAGGCCATGCAGCAGGCCCAGCAGGCCATGCAGCAGCAGGGCCAACAGCAGCAGGGCCAGCAGCAGCAGGGCCAGCAACAACCCCAGCAGGGCCAGCCGCAGCAAGGCCAGCAGCAGCCCCAACAGGGCCAGCAGCAGGGACAGCAACAACCCCAGCAAGGCCAGCAGCAGCAGGGCCAGCAGCAACCCCAGCAAGGCCAGCAGCAGCAGGGCCAGCAGCAGCCCCAGCAGGGGCAGCAGCAGCAGAACGCCGCGCAGCAGAACGCCCAGCAGGCCGCGAACGCCCTCCAGAACCTCTCGCAGCAGATGCAGCAGCAGGCCGGCCAGCCCCAGTCCCAGCAGCAGCAACAGCAGCAGATGCAGAACGGGATGCCCCCGCCCGGACAGCAGCAGGACAGCCAGAGCAAGGGCCCCCACAATCCGAACGAGAAGCCGCCGAACACCGACGGCGTCCTGGAGATCCCCCTCCCCGCGTTCGTCACCGACATGGACTGGTTCAAGACGAAGGGCGACGCCTCCGCCGAACAGCTCGAAAACGCGCTGAAGGACGTTCCCCCCGAGTACCGCGAGCTCGTCCGCGACTACTTCAACGCCCTCAATTCCCAGAAGCAGCCATGAACGGTTTCTTCCGCCTCGCCTCCTGCGTCCCCGAGCTCCGCGTCGGGGATCCCGCCTTCAACGCCGCCCGCATCCTCGAGCTCTACGGGAAGGCCGACGCCGACGGCGCCGCGATCGCCGTCTTCCCGGAGCTCTCCGTGACCGGCTACACCTGCGGCGACCTCTTCGAGAACCGCGCGCTGCTCGCCGCCGCCGAGCGCGAGCTGCTCGCGCTCGCGCGCGCCACGGAGGGCCGCCGCTCGCTGCTCGTCTGCGGCGTCCCGCTCCGCGTCGGCGCCCGCCTCTTCAACGCCGCCGCCGTGCTCGGCGCGGGCCGCGTCCTCGGCCTCCCGCTCAAGGAGTTCCTCCCGAACTACCGCGAGTTCTACGAGAAGCGGCAGTTCCGCCCCGCGCACGAGCTGGAGGGCGGCGCGATCCGCCTCGGCGGCGCGGACGTTCCCGCCGGCGCGGGGCTCGTCTTCGCGTGCGGCGAGGGCGCCGCGGAGCTGCGCTTCGGCGTCGAGATCTGCGAGGACCTCTGGAGCGTCAAGCCGCCGTCCGCCGACCTCGCGCTCGGCGGCGCGCAGGTGCTGCTCAACCTCTCCGCCGGCGACGAGCTCGTCGGCAAGGCCGACTTCCGCCGCGCGCTCGTCGCCGGGCAGAGCGCCCGCCTCTGCGGCGTCTACCTGATGGCCGGCGCGGGCGTGGGCGAATCGACCTCGGACGCCGTCTTCTCCGGCCACGCGCTCGTGGCGTTCAACGGCCGCGTCCTCGCCGAGGGCGAACGCTTCGCGCGCACGGGGACCGTTACGGAGGCCGACGTGAACCCCGCGTGGTGCGACGCGCTGCGCGCCTCGTGGTCGAGCTTCCACGACGCCCCCGCGCCCGCCGGCGCGCGGCGCGTCGCGCTGCCGCCGCTCCCCGGCTCGCCGGACCTCGCGCGCCTGCGCCTCGACCCGCGCCCGTTCGTCCCGGACGACCCCGCCACGCGCGAGGCGCGCTGCCGCGAGATCTTCGCGATCCAGTCCGCGGGCCTCGCGGGGCGGCTCGGGCGCACGGGCGGCGGGCGGCTCGTGCTCGGCGTCTCGGGCGGGCTCGACTCCACGCTCGCCCTGCTCGTCTGCGCGCGGACGACCGACCTGCTCGGCCTCCCGCGCTCCGCGACGCTCGCCGTGACGATGCCGGGCTTCGGCACGACCGCGCGCACGCGCGGCAACGCGGAGCGGCTCGCGGAACTGCTCGGCGCCGAGCTGCGCACGATCCCGATCGGCCCCTCCGTCGAGCGCCACTTCGCCGACATCGGCCACGACCCCGCGGTCCACGACGTCACCTACGAGAACGCCCAGGCGCGGGAGCGCACGCAGATCCTGATGGACCTGGCGAACCGCGAGGGCGGGCTCGTCGTCGGCACCGGTGACCTCTCGGAGATCGCGCTGGGCTGGTCGACCTACAACGGCGACCAGATGTCGATGTACAACGTCAACTGCGGCGTCCCGAAGACGCTGATCCGGCACCTCGTGCAGAGCGAGGCCGCCGCCGCCCCGGCGGACGTCGCCGCGGTGCTCCGCGACGTCGTCGCGACGCCCGTCTCGCCGGAGCTCGTCCCCGGCGGCGCCGGCGCGCAGAAGACCGAGGGCATCCTCGGCCGCTACGAGCTGCACGACTTCTTCCTCTACCACTTCCTCAAGTGGGGGGAGACGCCGGAGAACCTCGCGGCGCTCGCGCGGCACGCCTTCGGCGCGGACGCGGCGGAGGAGATCGACGCCGCGCTGCGCGTCTTCCTGCGGCGCTTCGCGACGCAGCAGTTCAAGCGCGCCGCCTCGCCCGACGGGCCGAAGGTCGGCACCGTGGCGCTCTCGCCGCGCGGCGACTGGCGCGCGCCGTCGGACCTCTCCCCCGCCCTCTTCTCGCTGCCCTGAGGACCCTTTCCGGAACGCCGCCGCGTCCACGGACGCGGGGATCCGCTCCGGGCCGGCACGGCGGCGGAAAAGGGCGGCGCGCGCATCCGTCGGGATGCGCGCGCCGGAGGATTGGCGGAGGGGGAGGGATTCGAACCCCCGTTACCTTGCGGTAAACAGCATTTCCAGTGCTGCACGATCGGCCACTCTGTCACCCCTCCGCTCGAAAGGGACTTCCGTGGTGCGAACAACGGGTCGGGATGCTATCAAATCCCCCGCCGGAATGCAAGCGGGATTTTGCGCGGAATTTGCGCGGCCGCCGCTTTGCCGTTGAACCGCCGGCTCGAGTCGTGTATAATCGCGGCCTTTCCCCGCCGGAACCGCAGACCCGGACTCCGGCCCCGCTCTCCCCGCCATCCCCGCCCCATGTCCGCCCCGAAACCTCCGAAACGCCGACTGAAGAAGGACGATCTCAAGACCTTCTCGCGGCTTCTCGTCTTCGCCAAGCCCTACTGGTGGCGGCTCGCCGTCGGCGCCGTCACCTCCGCCCTCGGCGGCGGCTCCATCATCGCGCTGTTCGTCGTCGCGCAGCAGCTGCTCTCCTTCCTCGTCGACAACCACCAGCTCATGGACGACGACCCCGCGCCGCCCGCCTTCGAGCAGGTCGTCGGCGCGGCGGCCGATCCGATGGCGCCCGCGGCCCCCGCCGAGGCCGCGGCCGTCGATGCCTCGGTCGCCGAGACGGCGGCCGAGGCCGAGGCGGCGGAGGATCCGCCGGCCGCGAAAAAGGGCTACTTCGACCGGAAGGCGCGCGAGCTCTCGAGCCGCCTGCTCGGCGACAAGCAGAAGGACCTGCTGCTCCGGAAGGGACTGGAGGGGCTCGTCGACGTCTCGCTGCTCCTGCTGCTCGTGATCGTCGTGAACTCCGTCTGCCAGTTCCTCAGCATGTACTACCTGCAGTGGGTCGGGCAGCGCGTCGTGATGGACCTTCGCGAGGCGATCTTCGCGCACCTGCAGCGCCTCTCGGTCTCGTTCTACAACTCGCAGCGCGCGGGCGACATGATCTCGCGCACGGTCGCCGACACGCAGTTGCTGCAGACCACGGTCTCGAACGTCATCACCGACGCCATCCGCCAGCCGCTCACGCTGCTGATGGTGCTCGTCTTCGTCGTCGTGATCGAGTGGAAGCTCGCGCTCTTCGCGCTCGTGCTCGTCCCCACCGTCGTCGTCCCGATCGTGCTCATCGGCCGCCGCCTGCGCCGCATCAGCCGCGAGGGGCAGGTGCGCCTCGCGGAGCTCACGAGCGTCATGAAGGAGGCGCTCGACGGCGTCGCGGTCGTGAAGGCGTTCGGGCAGGAGGAGCGGATGGAGGGGCAGTTCAACCGCCTCTGCCACGGCTTCTTCCGCCAGATGATCCGCGCCACGAAGGCCAAGTGCCTCAACGACCCGATCACGCACATCGTGGGCGGCCTCGGCGGCATGGGCGTGCTGGTCTACGCCATGGTCGCCGGAATGCCGCTGGAGGAGTGCATCATCTTCGCCGGCGCGATCTGGGCGCTCTACGAGCCGGTCAAGAAGATCGGCCGCATCTCGATGGAGATCCAGCAGAGCAGCGGCGCCGCGGACCGCGTCTTCGAGATCCTCGACGCGCCGGTCACCGTCGTCGAGGCGCCGGACGCCAGGCCGCTCGAGGGCCCGCTCTCCGAGCTCGAGCTGCGCGGCGTCGCGTTCCGCTACGGCGAGAAACCGGTCTTCGACCGGCTCGACCTCACGATCCGCGCGGGCGAGAGCCTCGCCGTCGTCGGCCCCTCCGGCGGCGGCAAGACGACCCTCGTGAGCCTCCTGCTGCGCTTCTTCGACCCCGACTCCGGCGCGGTGCTGCGCAACGGCGTCGACATCCGGGGCGCGACGTTCGCGTCGCTCCGCTCGCGCATCGGGCTCGTGCTGCAGGACACGTTCCTCTTCAACGACACCATCGCCGCGAACATCGCGTTCGGCAAGCCCGACGCCACGCGCGAGGAGATCGAGGAGGCCGCGCGCCTCGCGCACGCGGACGAGTTCATCCGCGCCAAGGAGAACGGCTACGACACGATGGTCGGCGAGCGCGGCGTCTCTCTCTCGGGCGGGCAGAAGCAGCGCATCGCCATCGCGCGCGCCCTCATCCGCAAGCCCGAGCTGCTCATCCTCGACGAGGCGACCTCGGCGCTCGACACCGACAGCGAGCGCGCCGTCCAGGCCGCCATCGACGATCTGATGGGCCGCCTCACCGTCGTCGTGATCGCGCACCGCCTCTCGACCATCGCCAAGTGCCGGCACGTGGCCGTCGTGGCGAACGGCGGGGTCGCCGAATACGGCACGCAGGCCGAGCTGCTGCGGAACCCGAACGGCATCTTCACGCACCTGCACACGCTGCAGTTCGAGGCGCCGCCCGCCGTGTAGCCATGCCGAAGCGCCGCCACATCCGCCGAACGCTCGCCGCCATCCCGCAGAACCTTTTCCTGTGGCTCGGCTCGCTGCTCGTCCCCGCGCTCTCCCGCCGCGCGGAGCTCCGCCTCGCCCGGCTCATCGCCCGCCTGCTCTGCCGGCCGTGCATCCGCTGGTACCGGTACGCGCGGACCAACGTCGACCTCGTCTACGGCAACTCGATCCCGGAGTCCGAGAAGGAGCGCATCGTCCGCGAGAGCTTCGAGAGCTCCTCGCGCGTCCTCGTCGACTACTTCTGGTTCGCCCGCCGCACGCAGGAGCGCCTCGACCGCCACTGCGAGCTCGGCGACGAGACGACGCGCCGCTGGGTCGAGGGGGACTTCCCCGGCGTCTTCGTCACCGCGCACTTCGGCAACTGGGAGCTGGCCGGGCTCCTCGTCGCCTCGCACGGGCGCCGCCTCTGGAGCGTCTTCAAGCCGCTCGGCACCCGCGCCGTCGCGCGCCGCATGCGCCGCTTCCGCAGCGGCGCCGGGCAGCGCGTCATCCCGCGCGAGGGCGCGATGGTCGGCGTCGTGCGCGCCCTCCGCGCCCGCGACGTCGTCGCGATGGTGCTGGACCAGCATGTGGACGGCCGCGACGGCGGCGTCTACCTCGACTTCCTCGGCACCCCCGCCTCCTTCTCCCCCGCCGTCGGGACGCTCTCCCGCCGCCTCCGCGTCCCGGTTCTCGTCGCCGCGATGGTCTACGACGCCGAACGCGACGTCTACTCCCTCCGCGCCGTCCGCGAGTTCTCCGCCGAGGAGACGGCGGCGACCGAGCCCGAGGCGATCACCCGCGGGATCGTCTCGGCGATGGAGCACATGATCCAGTACTGGCCCGGACAGTGGATGTGGGCCTACCGCCGCTGGAAGCGCTGGCAGCCGGGCGACGACCCGAAGCGCTTCCCCTGGTACGCCAAGCTGGACCCGCTCGCCACGCCCGTCGCGCCGCCCGCGGCGGGGCGCGCCCCGTGACCCCCCGGCCGGCCCGCCTCCCGGACGCCCCCG
>CAMOEO010000081.1 GCA_946612175.1 uncultured Verrucomicrobiota bacterium | reverse complement strand
CGGCGGACGCGGGGCCCAGCGTCCCGGGTCCCAGCGTCCCGGGTCCCAGTGTCGCGGGTCCCAGCGTCCCGGGTCCCAGCGTCCCGGGTCCCAGCGTTCCCGACCCGACGGCTTCCGGTCCTCGAACCCGCCTCGTTCTTTCGGGGTCCAACGGCGCATTCTCGACGGGCGGACGTTTCGCCGTGACGCGAACGACCCTCCGGCGCGTGGCGGGCGACGACGCGCGCTACGCGGGAGACGAGCCGCAGTTCCTCCTCGAGCGCGGCGCGGGGAGCGACTGGCTCGTCCTGCCGCCGCCGAAGCCGCCGCGCAACCCGACCTACCGCAACGGAGCCCCGCTTCGCGCGCCGGCGGTCCTTGCCGCCGGGGACACGCTCTCGATCGGCCCCGTCAAGGCCGCCTGCACCGTCTCGTTCGCCTGAACTCCCCTCTCCTTCGCGCCTCCGCCGGGTTTGCCCGGCGGACGGGGATGTGGTAGACTTCCGGCCATGCAAGACATCCATCTCGTCGCCGCCTCGGAGGAGGGACTTTCGCAGGACGAAATCCGCGCCGCGCTCGCGCGGGCGCTCGAGGGGCGCGCGCTCCGGCGCGTCCTCGTGATCCCGCCGGACTTCACGCGCTTCCACTCCAACGCCGGGTTCATCACGAACGCGCTCTGGCACATGCTCGCCGGGCGCGGCGTCGTGGTCGACGTCATGCCCGCGCTCGGGACGCACGTGCCCGTCACGGAGGCGCAGTGGGAGGCGATGTTCGGCGACGTGCCGTTCGACCGGATGATCGTCCACAACTGGCGCACGGACGTCGTCAAGCTTGGCGACATCCCCGCGGAGGTCGTGTCCGAGATCAGCGAAGGTCTCTGGAGGAAGTCCCTGGCGGTCGAGCTCAACCGCCGGCTCGTCGATGGCGGCTACGACCTGATCGTCTCGCCCGGGCAGGTCGTTCCGCACGAGGTGATCGGCATGGCCAACCACGCGAAGAACCTGTTCGTCGGCGTGGGCGGGAGCGAGATGATCAACGGCTCGCACATGATCGGCGCCGTGTGCGGCATGGAGAAGGCGATGGGCCGCGACCATTCGCCCGTCCGGCGGCTCTTCGACTGGGCGATGGAGAAGTACGTCTACGGGCGGATCCCGGTGCTCTTCGCGCTCACCGTGACGACGGCACCGGGCGGGAGGATCCGCACGCACGGGCTCTTCCTCGGCGAAGGGCGCGAATGCCTCACCGCCGCGGTGAAGCTCGCGCAGGAGAAGAACGTCGACTACGTCGATAGGCCTCTTCGGAAGTGCGTCGTCTACCTCGATCCCTCGGAGTTCACGAGCACGTGGGTCGGCAACAAGGCGATCTACCGCACGCGCATGGCGATGGCGGACGGCGGGGAGCTGGTCGTCCTCGCGCCGGGCGTCGAGCGCTTCGGCGAAGACCCGGCGCAGCAGACGCTCATCCGCAAGTACGGCTACAAGGGGCGGCTGCACACGCTGGAGCTCTTCGAGCGGCCCGAGTGCGCCGACCTGCGCGAGAACATGGGTGTCGCGGCGCACCTCATCCACGGATCGTCGGACGGGAGGTTCTCGATCACCTACGCGGTGAAGAAGATCGCCCGGAGCGAGATCGAGGCGGTCGGCTTCCGCGCGGCGGACTACGACGAGACGGCGGCGAAATACGACCCCGCCACGCTGAAGTACGGCTGGAACGACGTCGGCGGCGAGGAGGTCTACTACATCCCGAACCCGGCCCTCGGGCTCTGGATCGACCGCTCACGCCTCGCGTAGGGAACTTCTCGAAAAACCGCAACGCGCCGGGCCGGCGATGGCTGGACAACGCGCGGGGGGTTGCGGTAGAATGCACGGCATGACGCTTCCCGCCTCCCTCCGGCGCGTTCCCGCGCCCGCCGTCGCCGCCGTCCTCCTGCTTGCGCTCTCCGCGGGGCAGGGGGCCGCGCTTCGCGCGGCGCGCCATGCCGCCGCGCCCGCCGAGGCGGCCGGGGAGACGGCCGGGGCGCCGCCGCTCGTGGCGTTCGCCACCGTCGCGCTCGGCGGCTTCCGCGGCATCCTCGCCGACGCCCTCTGGCTCCGCGCCGACCGCCTCCAGCAGGAGCGGCGCTTCGTGGAGCTGGTGCAGCTCTCCGACTGGATCACGCGGCTGGAGCCCGACAACGAGGACGTCTGGGCGTTCCACGCCTGGAACATGGCCTACAACGTCTCCTTCCTCCTGAGCCGCCCCGACGACCGCTGGCGCTGGGTCCAGGGCGGCCTCTCGCTGCTGCGGGACCGGGGGCTGCCGCTCAACCCCGGCTCCGCGCGCCTCAAGCGGGAGCTCGGGTGGATCTTCGAGCACAAGATCGGAATGGACGGCGATTCCGCCGGCCCGTTCTACCGGACGCAGTGGGCGCGGGAGGCCGGCGCCTACCTCGGCGAGGACGGCGCGCCGCCTGCGGAGGGCTCCATCGCCGCGGACGAGCTGCTCGCCACGCTCCGCATGGATCCCGCCTTCATGTCCGGCATCGAGGCGCGCTACGGGCGCATCGACTGGCGCGTCCCCGCCGCCTCCTCGCTCTACTGGTCGCAGCTCGCGCTGGACGAGGGCGCCGACGGGAAGGAGGAGCTGCCCTGCCGCCGCATGGTCTACCAGTCCCTCGTCGCGATGGCGCTCGGGGACGGGCGCCTGGAGGGCGATCCGGAGGAGGAGGGCTGGACCTTCCGCGCGCGTCCCGCGACGCATCTGATCGACGCGGCGCTCGCGTGCATGGAGGACACGATGGGCCGCACCGAGTTCTCCGGCGTCCGGCACGCCTACGCCGGGCTGCTGCTCGACGCCACGGCCGTCCGCCGGGCCGAGGGGCGCGAGGCCGAGGCGCGGGCGCACTACGCCCGCCTCGCCGCGTTCCTGCGCGAGAACGGCGTGAAGGACGGCATCCCCCCCTACGAGAAGCTCCCCCCGCCCGGCGACCCGGCGCTCGTGCCGCTGCTCGAGCGCGCCGGCGTCCTCTAGCCCTCCTCCCGATGATCGTCCGCACTTCCTTCCGCCGGGCCCTGCCCTCCGCGCCGCGCGCGCTCGCCCTCGCCTTCGCGGGGGCGATCGCCGTCGGCGCGCTGCTGCTCTCGCTGCCCGTGTCCAGCGCGGACGGCGCGTGGCACCCGGGCGCGGACCGGCTCTTCGTCGCCGCGTCGGCGGTCTGCGTCACCGGACTCGACCCGATCGGCGTCGGGGCCTCGCTCTCGGCCTTCGGGCTCGCGGTGCTGGCGGCGCTCGTGCAGCTCGGCGGGCTCGGCGTGATGACGGCGGGCACGTTCCTCTTCGTCGCGATCGGGCGCTCGCTCTCCGTCACGGAGGAGCGCTCCGTGTCCTCGTCCTTCGGGGAGGTGCGCCCGGCGGACACGCGCCGCATCCTGCTCGGGACCTTCGCCTTCACCCTCGCCTGGGAGGCCGCGGGCGCCGTCGCGATGGCGTGGCGCCTGCGCGCGGCCGACCCGGCGCTGCCCCTGGCGGCGGCCGCCGCGCGCGGATTCTTCTTCGCGGAGATGTCGTTCTGCAACGCCGGATTCTCGCTCCACGCGGACAGCTTCGCCCCGTACGTGCGCGACCCCGGGATGGTGCTCGGCTCCGTCCTGCTCTCGACGGCCGGCGGCCTCGGCTTCCTCGTCCACGCCAACCTCCTCTCCCTCCGCCCGTGGCGGCGCAACCGCGCCGCGCGCGGCCGCATGACGCTCCAGTCGCGCCTCGCGCTGGAGGGGATGCTCGCCTCCGTCGCGCTCGGCCTCGCCGTGTACCTCCCGCTGGAGGGCGCCGGCGCCTACGCGGCGCTCGACCGCGGCGACGCCCTCGGCGCCGCGCTCTTCCAGTGCCTTTCCGCGCGCGCGTCGGGCTTCTCGGCGGTCCCCGTCTCGTCGCTCGCCCCCGCGTCGCGGCTGTTCACGATGGTCGCGATGTTCGTGGGCGCGGCGCCGGGCTCGACGGGCGGCGGCGTCAAGACGACGACCGTCGCGGTGCTCCTCGCCACGGTGGCGGCGATGTTCGGGCGCCGCGAGGCGCCGGAGCTGCACGGCCGCTCGCTGCCGCGCCGCGCCGTGAACGACGCGATCGCGCTGCTCGCGATCAGCCTCGCGGCCGTGGCGGCGACCGCCTTCCTGCTCCTGCTGCTGGAGCCTCCGCGCGCCGGGCGCGCCGGCGCGCTCGTCTTCGAGGCCGTGTCCGCCTTCGCCAACAACGGCGCCGAGGTCGAGGGGACGACGGCCGCGCTGGCGACGCCCTCCAAGATCCTTCTCGTGCTCGTGATGTTCGCCGGCCGCGTCGGCCCCGCGACGCTCGGGCTCACCCTGTTCCGCCCCCATGTCGAGGACCGCACGAAGCGGCTCCCGGAGGAGAACGTCGTCATCGGATAGCCCCCATGAAAAAGATCAAGGTAGGCATCGTCGGAGGAGGCCGCTTCGGCCTCACGCTCGCGGAATCCCTCGCCGCCAACGGCGTGGACGTCACGCTCGTCGACCGCGACTGGAACGTCGTGCAGTCGCTCGCGGAATCCCCCATCCGCGCGATCCAGGGCGACGCGACGAACCCCGCCGTCCTTCGCGACGCGGGGTTCGCGGACTGCACCATCGCGGTCGTCGCCATCGGCGCCTCGCTCGAGGCGTCGACGCTGGTGACGATCCACTGCAAGGACCTCAAGATCCCGCGCGTGATCTCGAAGGCCTCCTCCGAGGTCCACGGGCGCGTGCTGGAGCGCATCGGCGCGGACAACGTGGTCTACCCCGACCGCGACCGCGCGTTCCGCCTGGCCGAGTCGATCCTGCACCGCAACCCGATCGACTTCTTCTCGATCGCCGACGGCTACGCCATCGCGGAGATTTCCGTGCCCTCGTCCCTTGCCGGACGCTCGCTGATCGACGCCGGCGTCCGCCAGGCGCTGGGCATCACGGTGCTGGCGATCCGCCGCGTCGCGGGCGACCGCGCCCGCCCGCGCGAGACGATCGTCGCGACCGGGCGCGAGGTGCTGCAGGCGGACGACCGGCTCGTCGTCTTCGGCCCCGAACAGTCGCTCGACGAGCTTTCCGACTAGCCATGCGCTAGACCGCGGCGGGGAGATGTGCTATGCTTTTCCCCCGTACCTCCCGCCCCCCTTTCTCCCCGCCGTGAGCTTCCTGCGCCCGTCGTTCAAGAACAAGTTCCTCCGCAAGGCCTGCACCGTCGTCGCAACGGGCTTCGGCCTCGGCTTCTCCCCCGTCGCCCCCGGCACCGTCGGCTCGCTGCTCGGCTGCCTGATCGTCTGGGGCTTCACCGCCGCGGAGCTGCCCGTCTGGGCGCAGGTCGCCGCCTGCGCGGCGATGGCGCTGCTGTGCATCCCGATCGCGTCGGTCGCCGAAGCCGACCTCGGGTTCCGGAAGGATCCCGGCCAGATCGTCTGCGACGAGTACCTCACCTTCCCGATCTGCATGATCGGCCTGCTCGGCGAGTGGCGGGAGCACGTCTGGCTCATGCCGCTTTGCTTCCTCGTCGCCCGCGCGCTCGACATCTGGAAGCCGCAGCCCGCCCGCCGCCTCCAGATCCTCCCCGCCGGCCTCGGCATCACGATCGACGACTTCGTCACCTCCTGCGAGGCGCTCGCCGTCGACTGGGGCCTCTTCCTCCTCCTCACGAAGTACGCCGGAATCTAGGCCGGCCTCCCCGTCACCCGTCACTCGTCGCTCCGATGGCCCGCATCGACTGGAACCTCCGCTCCCGCGCACGCGCCTGCATGAAGTGCGCGCGGCCCTTCGCCGAGAAGGAGACCGTGCGCTCCGGCGTCGTGCCGTTCGAGTCGCCGCTCGTCGCGGAGCTGTTCGCCGAGAAGCTCGCCGAGGAGGCCGCCGCGGCCGCGGCGGGCCAGCCCGTCAAGGCGCACCCCGAGTACGTCCGGCTGGACTTCTGCGAGGACTGCCGCAAAGCGCTTCCCGACCCCGGGTGGATCAGCGTCTGGAAGGGCCCCTACGTCCCGCCCGAGACGGCGCCCGAGGATCCGCTCCGGAAGGCCACGCCCGAGACGCTCCTGCGCAGCCTGCTCGAGGGGGACGACCCCGCCGCGCACGCCGCACCGATCTACCTGCTCGCCGTCATGCTCGAGCGCAAGCGCATCCTCGTCGAGCGCGCGCTCCGCAACGCGCCGGACGGCACCCTCGTCCACATCTACGAGCACCGCCGCTCCGGCGACATCCTGCTCATCGCCGACCCGCGCCTCTCCGACGCCGAGATCCCCGGTGTCCAGGAGGAGATCGAGCGTCTGCTCGGCCTCCGCCCCGCCGCCGCCCCCGCGGCGGACGGCGCCGCCATCCCCGGCCCCGCCGCCCCGCCCGACGCGGACGGCGCCCCTCCGCCACCTCCATCCCCCTCCGCACTCCCATGAACGCAGACGACACCCCCCGGAACACCTACCAGGACGACACCCGCTGGCTCGAGGCCGAGCGCCGGACCGACGCGACGCTCTTCCGCCGCAACCTGCTCGTCGCCGTCCTCGTCTTCGGCCTCGCCTTCGCCTTCTTCGCGAAGACCGTCCTCGCGCGCTACGCCGTCCCGGGCCAGAGCGCCGACTTCGTCGCCCTGGCCACGGGCCTGCGCGTGAACTTCTCGTTCCGCTTCGCCGTCTGGCGGCGGCTGCTCGCGGGCTTCGTCGCGCTGTTCCCGGCCTCCTCCGCCGCCTACGCCGCGAACCTGCTCTGCACCTTCTTCTCCGCGCTCGCCGTCTCGCTCGCGGGGCTCGTCGTCGCGCAGCTGACGCAGCTCTTCGCCGACCGGGAGCACTACGAGACCGTCGTCGACGGAGACCCGACGAACCACATCGGGACCACCTCGCTGCTCGCGGGGCTCGCCACCGCGGCGGCGCTGGCCGCCTGCCCGCCCTACTGGACCGTCGCGGCGCAGGCCCATCCGCAGAGCTTCCACCTCTCCTGGCTGCTGCTCTCCGTCCTCTGCGCCCTGCGCTTCGGCGCCACGCGCCGCACGCCGTGGCTCGTCGCGTTCGCCGTCCTGCACGGGCTCGGCGCCTCCCAGACGCCGAGCTTCGTCGCCTGGGCGCCCGTCCTGATCCTCTACGCCGCCTGGGCGCTGTGGGGGGAGGACCGCCTCACCACCGGCGTCTTCGCCCGCATCTGCCTCCTGTTCGCGATCCCGTTCGTCGCCCTGCTCGCCTGGAGCGCCTGGGCGTTCGTCCATTCGCCCGGCGCCGAGCTGGTCCACAACGACCGGTTCTGGAAGGTCCTGCTGGAGATGGCCAAGGAGCTCTACCGCGGCATCTACTCCTCCTTCGACCGCACCTGGTGGCTCATCCTCCTCGGGCTCACCGTCCTGCCCTGGCTCGCGAGCCTCCTCGCGGGGCGGCGCGCCCTCAACGGCGAAGGCGGCTACGCGATGTTCGCGCTCCATCTCGCCATCGCCGCCACGACGCTCGTCGTCCTGCTCGACCTGCGCTACTCGCCCTGGCAGCTCGACCCGTTCTCCTTCCAGATCCTGCCCTACGCGATGACGGCCGCCACCTTCGGCTACCTCGTCGCCGCGCTGCGCGCCTGGATCGTCCACATGATCGGCTCCGAGCGCAAGCGCCGCTACGCCCGCTGGACCGCGGCCGTCGCCGTCCTCGCGGCGCTGCTCGCCCTCTACTTCGGCTGGCACAACCGCCTCCAGCCCGGCGTCCGCCAGCAGCGCTTCGTCCCGATGTACGCCGACGCCGTGATCGACGGCATGCAGGGCCGCCCCTGGCTCGTCACCTCCGGATTCTTCGACTCCGTCATCCTCGTCCGCGCCCACGAGCGCGGCGTCCCGATGCACGTCATCGACGCCAGCCGCCCGTCCTCCACGATCCGCACCACCGCCGACTTCCGGGATGCCCTCCCCGACGCCACGATGCGCAACTCCGCCGACATCGGCATCGTGCCGCTCCTCGGCGAATGGCTCTCCAAGCGCGACGACGCCCCCGCCAGCCTCGCCTTCGGCGTGAACCCCGACTTCTGGCACATGGGCCCGTGGGCCGACTACCCCAGCGGCCCCGTCCACCTCGGCGCCGCCCCCGCCGAGGTCGACGCCCTCGCCGCGACGGACCTCGCCGCGCCCGCCGTCGCGATGCTCGACGCCTTCGACCCCGTCCTCGACGCCGTCCCCACCAACGCCCCGCCGCTCGTCGGCTTCGCCGCCGCGGAGGTCCGGCGCCAGCTCTCCCTCTCCGCCAACAACACCGCGTTCCTCCTCGAGGGCCACGGCCGCCGCACCGACGCCTTCGAGCTCTACGGCCGCGTCCGCGAGTTCGCGCCCGAGAACGTGTCCGCCACCCTCAACTGGATCCACCTGCTCGAGGCGCTCCACCCCGACCGCAAGGACGAGATCGGCCCCGTCATCGAGGAGCTCCGCCGCCATCCCTCCCCCCACGTCTGGAACCTCGCCGCCGCCTTCGGCTACGTCTCCAGCCCCGGCACCTTCGCCATCCAGGGCCTCCAGTGGGCCGTCTCCGGCCACTCCGCCCCCGCCCTCTACGCCATGGGCCAGGCGATCGAACGCGTCCCCGCCGCCGAGCAGAACCAGCTCCGCGCCCGCATGGCCGGACTCTTCCTCCGCACCGGCAACATCGAGGAGTCCGAGAAGGCCTTCCTCCGCGTCATCGAGGAGGATCCCGGCTCCCGCGACGCCATCCTCGGCCTCTTCCGCATCGCCCTCGTCAAGGGCGACTTCAAGGCCGCCCGCGACCGCCTCGCCGAGGCCCGCGAGGCCGGCGTCTCCGCCGCCGAGCTACTCTTCGAGACGGCGATCGTCGAGATCGCCGCCGGCGAGCCCGCCAAGGCCCGCGCCATCGCCAACCGCATGCTCGGGATCGACCCCGACAGCAAGAGCGCCCAGATTCTCCTCGCCAACGTGGCGATCATGGACTACGAGAAGGCCGAGGACCGCATCGGACGCAACGCCGCCCTCGCCGCCCTCCACAAGGCCGTCTCCGAGCTCTTCCGCATCGCGGGCCCGCAGGACTTCCAGGCCCTCCACACCCGCGCCCGCGCCGAGATGCTCGAGCAGAGCTGGGCCGCCGCCCGCGAGGACTTCCTGGCCGCGCTCAAGGCCGCCGACATCGCCGTCCGCGAGGGCGCCGCCGAGCCGATCGACCCCACGCCGCTCCTCGACTCCATCCTCCGCATGGACTTCAACCTCCTCGACAAGACCTCCGCCGAGCGCCACGCCAAGGAGCTGCTCCGCCGCGTCCCCGGCCACGTCTTCGCCAACTGGATCCTCGGCTCCATCAACCTCGAGCGCGAGGAGCTCGAGGCCGCCGAGGCCTTTCTCGAGAAGGCCCTCGCCTCCGCGCCCGACGCCGTCTACGTCCTCAACGACCTGGCCATGGCCAAGCTCCAGCTCGGCCGCCACGAGGCCGCCGAGGCGCTCGTCCGCCGCTCCTTCCAGACGACCCGCGAGCTCTCCGGCCCCTGGGACACGCTCGGCTGCGTCCTCCTCGCCCGCGACGACGCCGAGGGCGCCCGCGACGCGTTCGAGACGGCCCTCGAGCTCGACCAGGACTCCGATCCGCGCATCCGCCTCCACCTCGCCCAGGCCCTGCTCCGCCTCTCCGAGGAGAACAAGGCCCGCTCCCTCGTCGAGGCCCTCCTCCGCTCCCGCGAGAGCGCCACCTTCAAGGGGCAGGACGCCCGCGACTTCGACGACCTCGTCGCCGCCCTCCGCGTCCGCCGGTAGCCGTGCCTCCCGCGCCCCCTCCTCCGCCGCCCGCCGCCGGCTTCCTCGACTCCGGCGTCGGCGGCCTCTCCGTCGCCCGCGCCTTCCTCCGCCTCCGGCCCTCCGCCCGCGTCCTCTACACCGCCGACTGGGCCTTCTGCCCCTACGGCGAACGCCCCGACGAGGTCGTGCGCGACCGCGTCCGCCGCCTCGCGGACGACCTCGTCGCCCTCGGCTGCCGCCTCCTCGTCGTCGCCTGCAACAGCGCCTCCGCCGTCGCGCTCGACGCCCTG
Organism: uncultured Verrucomicrobiota bacterium; assembly: GCA_946612175.1. Taxonomy (GTDB): domain Bacteria; phylum Verrucomicrobiota; class Kiritimatiellia; order RFP12; family UBA3636; genus UBA3636. The sequence goes on along the minus strand of CAMOEO010000081.1, from coordinate 469 downwards.
CGCGCCGACCACCCCGACATCCCGGTCGTCGGCATGGAGCCCGCCGTGAAGCCCGCCGCCGCCCTCTCCCGCACCGGCGCCGTCGGCATCCTCGCCACCGCCCACACCCTCCGCGGCCGCCTCTTCCGCGAAACCTCCGCCCGCTTCGCCTCCGGCGTCCGCGTCGTCCCCGCCGTCGGCGAGGGGTTCGTCGAGCTCGTCGAGTCCGGCGATCTCTCCTCCCCCGCCGCCCGCGCCGCGGTCTCCCGCGTCCTCGCCCCCCTCCTCGCCGCCCGCTGCGACCCGATCGTCCTCGGCTGCACCCACTATCCCTTCCTCCTCCCCCTCCTCCGGGAGCTCGCCCCCGGCGTCCGCTTCCTCGACCCCTCCGACGCCGTCGCCCGCCGCGCCGCCGCCCTCTACGACCGCCTTCCCCCGCGTTGCGTCAATAAAAAACGTTACCCAAATCCGCGACCTTGATTTCTAGGTT
>CAMOEO010000080.1 GCA_946612175.1 uncultured Verrucomicrobiota bacterium | reverse complement strand
CCCCTCCGCCACGGTGCACGCGGCAAACAGAAGGAACGCGCCGGCGGCGGACCGCAGGGTCCGCCCCGGCGCGGGACAGGCAAGTGCCGGCACGGCCTAGAAGTAGGCGGGCTCGGTCTTCTGCAGGTCGCTCGTCGTGACGCCGCTGTAGCCCTCGAAGGCGGCCCAGACGTAGCCGACCCAGATGAACTGGAGCCACTCGCGGATGTTGATGGACTTGCCTTCGTTGTAGGCCGCCGCGGTACGGATGCCGAAGCAGCAGCCGACGAGGCCGCCGACGATGCCGCCACGGCCTTCGGCAGCCTTGGCCTGCGCGGCGGGAGCCGCGGCGAAGATCGCCATGGCGAGGACGATTGCGAGAATCTTTTTCATTTTTGTTTTTCCTTGTCTTCGTTGTGGCGGTCGAGCCGCCGTTGACGGTGGATGGGCCCGAAGTATAACAGAACACCCCGTCCGTTCCAAGCGAATTTTTCCGAATGCGGCAACCGCTTCCCGACGAACCTGCGCCGCGACGCCTCCGACAACGGCTTCGTCCGCCGCGGCTGACCGCCTCCCCGGTTGCTCCGCGCGCGGCGGCTGTGGTATGATCGAAGGCGTCTGACCGCGCTCGGGGATGGATCGACCGAATGGAACCGGACAGCCCGCAAATCCTCTACCTCAACACCGCCGCCGGCGACCGCATCCAGGCGATGACGCTCGCCGGCATCCGGCGCTACGCCGGAGCGCTGGGATGGGAGGTTCGATCCGTGCCGTGGCAGGAATCGCGCCCGGAGGACATCGCCCCGCTGCTCGGGGCGCACCGCCCCGTCGCGGGCTGCGTGGTCGAGTGTTCGGACGGCAACTCGCATCTCCCGCCGCGCCTGTTCGGGCGCGTTCCGGTCGTCTACCTTCACGCCGCGCCGTCGCTCTACGGAGGCCGGATCGTCCGCGTCTCGGCCGACAACGAGGCCGTCGCGCGCGCTGCCTTCCGCGAACTCTCCGCCGGACATCCGGCCGCATTCGCCGCCGTCGGCGTCATTACGGACTACTCGTGGTCGCGCGAGCGGGTGCGGCGTTTCCGGGCGCTTTGCGCCGAGGCGGGGAAGCGTTGCCTCGTGTTCGACCGCCCGGGAGAAACGCCGACGGCGAGAATCCGGCGCCTTCCCGGCTGGGTGGCCGGTCTGCCGAACCACTGCGCCGTCTTCGCCGCCAACGACTTTGCCGCCGCCGACGTCGTTGCCGCTGTCCGCGCCGCGGGACGCGCCATTCCGAGAAACCTGACGCTCCTCGGCGTGGACAACAACGCATCCCTCTGCGAGGCGTCCCGTCCCTCCATCACCAGCATCCAGCTGGACCATGAGCGGGCGGGGTTCCTCGCCGCGAGGATGGTCGGGGAGCGCGCCGCCGGCGCCTCCGTCGGTCCGCTCCTCGCCGTGCGCCGCGAATCGACGCGCGGCCACGGACGCCGCGAACCCTTTGTCCTCAAAGCCGTCGAGACCATCCGTCGCGAAGCATGCGACGGACTTGCTCCGGCGACTCTCGCCGCGCGCTTTCCCGGCTCCCGACGCCTTTTCGACATCCGCTTTCGCGAGGCGACGGGGCATTCCGTCCTGGACGAAATCCTCCATATCCGTCTGGAACGGGTCATGGTTCTGCTCTCGCGCCCCGACTTCCCCATCGACGCCATCGCCGACTTCAGCGGCTTCGGATGCCGATACGGGCTGCGCAAGCTCTTCCGCGCCCGCTATGGCGTCTCCATGCGCCAATGGCGTAAGGACAATGCCCGATAGGCGCCAGTTTTATTTCCTGATTGTTGCGCTTTTGGCAGGCGAAAGGGCGTAGTGTTCCGCCTGTCCCCGAAACCAAGGAATTCCCATGAAACACAAGAACACCCCGCATCTGCGGATCGTCCCTTTCGCGACGATGCTGACCGTCGCGGCAGCTCTACCCCTTCTCGCGGCGGACATTACGCCCAACCCGCATCAGGTGACGCGGATTCTCGAGGTCGGCACGGACACGACGCTGTCCGACCTGGCCAGCGGCGGGCAGTTGCGCAAGCGCGGCGAAGGCACGCTCACCCTTTCCGCGCCTGGAATGAACGGATCCGGAACGCTCGTGGTGGAGCAAGGCGCGGTCGTGCTGGATCTCGACGCGGCGCCGAGCGTTCCCTCCCTTCCCTCCTCCGTGACATCCAAAATCGCCCTCTGGCTGGACGCCACGCAGAACGTCGTGACCGACGGAAGCGGGCTCGTCGTCGATTGGTTCGACCGCCGAGAAACGAACCTTGGACCGACGGGGACGCACGCCTGGCCCTTTGCCTCGTCGCGCCACCAGTGGGTGCCGAACGTTTCCGGAGGCCGGCCGTCGCTGGTCGAAAACGACCCCGCCCTCGGAGGAAAGCCCCACGTCGATTTCGGACCCTGGAGCGGCACGTTCTCGGGCGGCCGGTGGCTCTGCCTCACCAACACGGTCGGAAGCGCCGCCGGATTCCAGACCATGAACGAGGTCTTCGTCGTCTTTGCCAAGCACCCGGACGATGCGGCAAACCTCGGCTGCGGCACCCTTTTCGGCGGCTACTACAACGGCGTGCGCGCCAATCCGATTTGGACCGGTTCGACCGACAAGTTCTATTTCTCCAACAGCAACACGCGCGCCGACAAGGGATCGACGCGCCTCGACCGCGCCCCGGTGTGGGGCGGCTACCTTCCGATCCTCGATACCGACTGGCACCTCGTCTCCACCCGGCTCCCGATCGTTCAAAACGACTACCGGGACAAGTGGAACCTCCTCGGCGCCGACCGCGATCTCACGTCCGGCGGACCCCGGATTGCGGAAATCGTCGTTTTCGCCACACGCCTTTCCGATTTCGACCGGATGCGCGTCGAGGAATACCTCTGGCGCAAGTGGATGGGCTCGCGCCAGACCTCCGTCGGCGCCCTCGCCGTGAACGCGGAGGCCGCCGCCACCATCCAGACCGATTCCGACGCAACCGGCGACCTGGCCGGCGGCGGCTCGGTCGTGAAGACCGGGACCGGCCGTCTCTCCGTCCCCGCCCGCGATTTCACCGGAACGATCGAACTGCGCGAGGGAAGCGTCCGGTCCGACGGCGCCGCGTTCGCCATCGCCGAAGGCGGCCAGCGCATCACCGCCTCGGCCGCCTCGCTCGTCACGCGCACGTCGGAGAGCGACGTCTCGCGCATCGCCAAGGACGGGCTCGGACTTCTCAAGGTCGCCTCGCTTCCCGCCGGGACGACCCTCGCCGTCGAAAACGGAACCGTCGTTCTCGCGCCCCCCGAACGGAGCGGCGTCCCCGTGGCCGCGACTTTCGGGAACGCGGACTTCGAGGCGTTCTCCGCCGACGTTTCCGACTTCGTGAACATCGGCGGCGGATCCGGCACGACCGAACCCCGTTTCAGCGAAAACTGGACGTTCGATCGCGTCGGCCGCTCCGCCAACAACGCCGTCTGCCTCCTGAGGAACGCCTACAATGCCGGGACGTTCAAACCGCAGGCGCGGGATTCTTTCGGCATCGGCTACGACGGTTCGGTGTCGCTGCTCGTCTGCCAGGGGAAGGCCACGGGCACGTTCGTCGTTCCGGCCAGCGGACTCTACAGGGCGTCGTTCCGCATCGCCGGGCTGTCCGGTCTCCGGGACGCCCAGATCCTCGTGGACGGAACGCAGGTCGCCTCCTTCGCGGCGTTGAGCGCCACGTCCTTCATGCGCTACGAGGTGGCGCTTCCGTGGCTCGCGGCGGGCGAACACACGTTCACGTTCTCCGACCTCGACCCGGCGAAGACCACCCGCATCCTTTTCGACGACGTGAAGATCGTTCCCGTCGAGCTTCGCGATTCCGCCCCCGTCCCCGTGGCGATCGCGAATCCGTCGTTCGAACAGCCGTGGAGCAACCTCGCGGGAGCGCTTGACGATGTGGACTACCAGCCGGCGCGCGCCAGCTGCACCGGCTGGACCATGCCCGCCGACGCGACCCAGAGCGCCTGGGCCGGCAAGGCGCTGCGGCGCCGCTGGTACGACGGCGTGACGGATCTTGCAAACGGCCTCGGCGCGAACCCCGACGAAATGCCGGACGGCTTCCTCTGCACCCAGATCTACTCGACGCTCGCCCTCTCGCAGGACGTTTCCTTCCCGTCCGCCGGGCGCTATCGCCTGACCTTCCACCTCGCGCGCCGCTGCGGTCTTTCGCCGCAAACGGTGGTCGTCACGGTCGGTGACGCCGTCGTGAGGAAGGTCGTCGTCCGGCACGACGAATTCCGTCGCTACGAGGCCGTTTTCGATCTCGCTTCCGGCGGAACGAAGACGCTCCGGTTCGCCGGCACGTCCACAGGCGACAACGCCTACGCCTCCGGCGGCGCGCTCCTCGACGCCGTCGCGCTGGAACGAGTCTCCGAGACGATCCCCGAAAGCCTCGTCGCGAACGGAACGTTCGAGAACGGCGCGACCGGATGGAGCGTCACCGGCAACGCGAAGCTCGTTTCCAACGCCGCCGCGGGCGACTGGGTGTTCGGCCTCGCCCGAACGCCGCTCAACGGCGCCGAGAGCGTCGTGTTCAACAGCACGGGCGCCGGCGCGCTCCGCCAGACCGTGTCGTTCCCGGCGGCGGGCCGCTACGAACTCTCGTTCCGCTGCCAGACCTTCGACACCTACCCCGACGACCTGACGAAGGTCAACCGCTTCTTCATCAACCTCAACGGAAGCGCCAGCACGAACCACCTGCACTTCCAGGCGACGTTCGACGACGGCAGGGAACGCGTCGTGAAAATTCCGTTTGCCGTCGCCGAGGCCGGAACCGCTCAACTGGAGTTCTTCGTCGACTTCTTCACGACCGGAGGCAAGGCGAACGTGATTGTCGACGACATCGCCATTGCAGCCGCTCCGGAGCCGGACCGCACCGATCTGGCGCGGTTCATACCGGCCGACGAATCGATCCTCGTCTCCTCGGGCGCGACGCTCCGCCTCGACTACGACGGCGTCGCCAAGGTGTCGGAGGTTCGCTACGGCGGACGCCGCTTCGCCGGTGAAATCTCCCACGAAACGCATCCGGAGTGGGTCATGGGCCGCGGCCGCCTCTACGCCCCGCCGCCGGCGTTCGTCCTCATCGTTCGGTAGCGCCGATGAAGAAGGAACGCCGGCTGGCTCTCATGGCGACAATTGCGGTTGCGGCCGCCAGGGTGGCGTCTGCGGCCGACGCGCCGCGACAGGAGCCGTTTCCGCCCTACATCTCCAACCCCGCGCGGCAGCTCCCTCCTTCGCCGATCCCTCCCTACCGCCCCGTGGGCATGGAGACGGGCGTTCGCGGAAAGGCGACGGGATTCTTCCACGTCGAGGCCATCGATGGACTGGACTGGATGGTCGATCCGCTCGGCCGCGCGATCGTTCTCGCGGGCGTCGATTGGTGCACGTGGGTCGGGATGTATTGCGAGGAAATCCAATCCGCCCCATACGGAGAGGCGGTGAAGGAGAAGTTCGCGTCCGCCGTCGCATGGGCGAAGAACGCCGACGCCCGTCTCGCCTCCTGGGGATTCAACTTCGTCGCCGTCGGGTCCTGCCCCGAAATCAGGTATCGGAGCCTCGCCCACGCGAACGGCGCCGATCACCTCTACTTCTCCACGCGCCTCTGCGCCGGCGATGACCCCGACCGCTGGATTTCCCCCTACAAAAACGCCCCCGGCACAGCTTTCCCCAACGTCTTCCATCCGGGATTCGCGGAGGAGTGCGAAGAGCTGGCCCGGAAGCGCTGCTCCCCGCATGCGGACGACCCGTGGCTCGTCGGCTACTTTCTCGACAACGAACTGCGCTGGGGCGCCTCGGACGAGGCCCTCTTCGACACCGTCGCCGCCCTGCCGCCCGAACACAGCGCCAGAAAGGCGCTGGAGCGTTTCGTGGAGGAGACTTGTCACGCAGAGTCGCGGGAACGCGAAGAAAAACAAACGGATTTGCTCACGCCTAACGGCGTTCGCGAAACAGAAAAAGTGAGCCGCGTTAGCGGCGAACAAATCCGTTTGTCGAACCAAAACGGTTCTGTGCCATTTTGTGAAATTCCCGACACGGTAAAGCGCGCCTTCCTTGAGCTCGTCGCCGAACGCTACTACGCCACGCTCTGCGGCGCCATCCGCAAGGCAGATCCCAACCACCTCGTCCTCGGCAACCGCTTCGCCGGCCTTGTCCAGCCCGCCGCCGTCGTCGCGGCCTGCGGCCGCCACTGCGACGTCGTTTCGCTCAACGTCTATCCGCACGTCGAGTTCGCCACCGGCCGGATCTTCTCCAACCACCCGCTCCACGGCGGCGAGCCGCTGGCCGACGCCTTCCGCGCCTTCCATGCCATCGCCGGGAAGCCGCTGCTGCTCACCGAGTGGAGCTTTCCGGCACTCGACGCAGGACTGCCCTGCACCCACGGCGCGGGCCAGCGCGTCCAGACGCAGTCCGACCGGGCCAGGGCGGCCAAAATCCTCCTGCGCACGATCTTCTCGCTTCCGTTCGTCGTCGGCCACGACTTCTTCATGTGGCAGGACGACCCGCCGCTGGGATTCAACAAGTTCTTCCGCGAGGACTGCAACTACGGGCTCGTCAACCTCAGGGACGAACCCTACGCGGAACTCGCCGAAACCTTCGCCCGCCTTCACCGCGACGCCGCGAAATGGCGGCTCGGGGAACGCGCGCAGAGTCTCCGTGAGACGGACGATCCGGAGAATTGACGGCTGCGGCCCGTGAACCATGACGCCTTATCCGACGACCACCCTCGCGCCGACCCCGCTTTGGAAACGCGGGACGCTCGAGTTCGGCCCCAAGGTCCTCTTCCGCAAGGACGACGCCTTCCTTGACGGCCTTTTCGCCGAGCTCTTCCGATCCTACCGACAGCTCCTGAAGCACTGCGAAGCCGTGTCGCTGCTCTTCTGGCTCGGCGACGGAACCGACATCCTCCAATACGACGGCAGCCCCGGCCAGCCGGTTTCGTGGGCACGGTGGCAGGGGTTCGCGCACCCCGTCGGAGAACCCCGTCGGGAGCCCGTCCTCTACACGGACCATCCCGTTGCGCTCTGCGTCGCGGACATCCGGCGGATTGTCGCGGCCGCGCGCCGCGCCTGCGCCGGCGTCCTTGGCAAACCGCTCTCGTTCATTCTCCCGTTCGATCCCGGAAGCGAGTTCACGGAAGCCCCGTTCCGCTACGAACGCCACCCGGAAATCCTGCTCCGAAGCGAGAGCGGCGCGACCGTTCGCTGCATCGACGCCATCAGCCGGCTCCACGCCGATTCCGCGCGATTCGCGGGCTATCCCGGCGGCATCCCAGAAGGCACTCCCTTCGGCGAGTTCCTCGGCCGGCAGGCGCGCGCCTACTTCGCCGACGTGGGCGCCGACGCCCTCTGGTTCTCCAACTCGTTCGGCTTCGGCCGCAGCCCCTACGCCTCCGGCGGAACCGGGCAGTTCTTCGACGGAAACACGTTCATGACGGACGGCAACCGCGCCGTCCGCGACGAGATCGTCGCGTTCTGGGAGGCCTTCCGGCGCGAATGCCCCGACGTGCCCGTCCTTTGCCGGGGCACCGACTTCACCGTCGGCATGAACCTCGTCAACCACGCCTCCGCCTACCGGGCGCTCTACGACGGCAACCGATTCGGCATCGTCCCGCCGCCCAACACGCCCTGGCCCGCGCTCAACCGCAACCATGGACTCGCCCTTGCCGGGTTCCTCACGCAGAACGCGCCGTTTCCGGGCACGTCCCTACCGCTGCGCTTCTACGCCACCGACCAATGGTTCTGCAACAACCCGTGGTTGGACCGCTGGGACCGCTCCCCGCACGACATCTACCTTACCGCCTCGCTTTGCAAGTTCGCCCCCGACGGCGGTCTTTGCGCCTTCGACCGCGTACATGTCATGGGCGTCGACGGCTCCTGGGGCGAGATGCCGTCGGAAATCGCCGACGAGGTGGTCCCGCACCTCAAGCGAGCCGCCGCCCTTCGCCCGGACGCCCCTCCGCCGCTTGTCTGGGTCTATCCCTTCGACGAAGCCGACGGGATGGTCTTCGGCGACCGCCCGACGCCCGACATCCCCTTCGGCGGCGACCTTTCGATCATCGGGGCCTTCCATCACGCCTTCCCGCTTTCCGGCATCGTGACGACCGCCAACCTTTCCGCAGCACTGCGGGCGGCGGCTCCTTCCCTTTCCGGAAGCATTCTTGTCACCCCCGCGCCGGTTCCCGGCAGCGAGGCCGAGGGGCTCCTTCTCCGACATCTCGCCGACGGAGGCTCCCTCCTCTGCTACGGGACGCTTCGGCACGCCTCCGCGACATGGCTCTCCGCACTCGGTCTCGCGACCGGCGCCGCGCCGCTCGACGGGGAGTTCACGGTCGTGGGCGACATCGCCGGCGCCCCCTCTCGCCACTTTCTGCACGATGCCGTGATCGGTCAGGGCGGCCTGGTCGAAACCGCTGCGGGCGCGACCGTCCTCGCAGAGGCCATGGCCCCCTCCGGGCAGCGCCGCGTCCTCGCCGCCGTCAACGGCCGCGCCGCATGGACGCGCGGCGGCACGAGCGCCGACCGCAGCCGACTCCGCTTCCGCGAAGTGGCCTCCCGTGACGAAACGGCCTGCTTCGCCCCGGAGCGCCTGTTCGTCGTGGCGCTCGGCGCACTGGGCTGGCTCGTGAGGCAGGAGAGCGGTCTCGCGCCCGATCCGGTCGAGTTCCTTGTCGCTCGGAACCGTGGCGGATTCGTCTTTGCGGGGCACTCCTTCGATGACGACGCGGCGCTGCGGATCCGAGCCCCCTGGGGAGCGCCGGTGCCTCTCGCGCGGCGCGTCCGGCTCGTGGACGCGCCCGCCGGGCCGGCGGGGACCGCCCGCCCGGCGACGGCTTCGCGCATCCCGGTTCGCGGATGGTTCCATGACGAGGTGCGCGTCTTCGTCCGCCAGCGGGACAGCGTCGTCGGATGCCGCTCCCAACCGGTCGTTGCGAAGGAGCTGCACCGCCGATGGCTTGTCGAGGGCCTCGTCCGGGCGGACGTGCGCTTCTATGCCGACCCCTGTCGCCGCCCCGTCTTCTACCGTTCCGCGAGCAACGAATACGGGGATGCCCGCGAGCCGATCCGGCCCGAACTGGTCATCGACGGCACCGGCACGTGGTTCGAACTGTCCGACTATTCCGGCCCGCTCTCCATCGGCTGGTGACGCCTGCGGCGAGAAGACCGGAGCGGCCGCCAGCGCCCACGCGGCGCCGGGAGGACGGGAATGCCCGACATCACGGAAGCTCCGACCGCTCGAAGCGGAAGTTGCGGAACTCGAGACCGCTGTGCTCGGTCGGCATCTGCTGGAACTGCAGCGCGATCGAGACGATCCGGCTCCAGTCGCCGCCGGCCAGCTCCGGGACGGAGAGGTACACGGTCTGCCAGGTGTCCGGGTCGCTGTCCGTGCGGTAGAACCACGAGTCGTTCGAGACGTATTTGGCGACGCGCCAGTTGCCGAAGGCGAGCTTGCCCTCCCGGTTGCGCCCGTTGAGCTTGAACTGCGGCGTGGCGTGGTCGTGGTACGCGCCCCAGGCGTCGGGCAGGCGGTTCACTTCGAAGACGAGCCGCCCGAATGCGCCCTTCTCGTAGGGAATGCCCGGACGGATGTCGCACGAGGCCGTGCACCACGAACCCGCTGATTCGTCGAGCGCCACCTTCCAGACGCCGTTCGTGACGGCCGTCTTCACGCCCGCGCTGCCGCCGAGGGCGACGAGCGCGTGCGGGTTGGCGTCGAGGGCGACGGCCGGCGTGCCGGGATCCTCGACCGAGATTGCCGCGATGAGCGGAATCTGCCCGGCGCAGGCGGACACGATGTCGATGGTGGCGATGGCCTTCTCCGGGTGCGGGTTGGTCCAGCGCCACAGGTAGAGGCCCTTGTTCTCGCCGTTCGCCCAGCCCTTCACGCAGTGGTTCGCCTCCATCTCCGCGGTGAGGGCGAGGAAACCCCAGTCCCACACCTCGCGGTAGTTGCGGACGGGCACTTCCTCGACGGTGCCGTCGCCGTAGCGCACGACGTAGGTGAACGCGGTCTCGACCTTGTTGAGGACGCCCCACGCGATGGCGTGCAGGAAGTAGACGGCACCCGCCTTGCGGTCGACGCGGACGCCCTCGATCTTCTCCGGGTACGGCCTCTCGCCGGCGGGCGCGTCCTTGAGGCGCGTGGACTTCATCACGATGCAGTCGCGGTAGTCGTTCTGGTCGTAGCGGATGAACTCCATCGGAACGCCGTTGCAGATCGTGACGCCCCACGGCGTGTCCTGGAGCGACATCTGCGCGCCCTGGTCGGTCCAGCCGTCCTTGCCGTCGCCGGCGACCTTGTCGACGAACCGGCGGTTCGCGAACGGCCGCAGGTCGAGCGGGTGGACCTTGTCGGGGTCGACGGCGAAGGCGGGCTTCGCGGCGGCGCGCTTCGCCTTCTCCGCCTCGACGCGCTCCTTGCCGGCGGCGAGCGCCTCGGCGGCGGCGAGCGGCGGGAGCCAAGCC
>CAMOEO010000079.1 GCA_946612175.1 uncultured Verrucomicrobiota bacterium | reverse complement strand
TCCATGGCGCCATCCGGAATCTCGATCGTGACCTCGATGCGGACCATCTGGTTCGTCGCGGACTCGGTATCGGGCTCGACGCCCTTCATGCCTTCGACGAGACCCTGGATGTCGGTGAACGAATTGGTCGACTCGCTGAACCACTGCGTCTCGGCCTTCGCGTAGAAGCGGCCGGGCAGCGTGGCGTTGTTGTAGGCGAGCGTCCAGTCGACCGGATCGTTCCACGGCACGCCGGTGAAGGTCACCGTGTCGCCGGAGACGGTCGCCTCGACCGCGCCGTTGTTCGCCGTGACGGTCGGAGTCACGTCCGCGGCCGCACCGTTCGTCGTGGCGACAAACTTGACGACCGCCGGGTTCGTGATGCTGACCGCGTCGAGGTAGACGGAGCCCTTGAGCGCGAGCGTCACGCCGTCGATCGCGGGCGGGGCGAGGGGCTCGGCGATCGTGAAGGACGCGGTGGCGGAGCCGGCCTGGTAGTTCGCCGTTTCGGCGACCTCGACCTTGACCGTGTAGTCGCCGGACTCGGTCGGAACCGTCGCGGACCAATCGGTGCCGTCGGCCGAATAGGCGATCGTCTCGGCGCCGGTGCCGGCATTGCCGGAGACGACGGGCGTATTGGCCGTCTCGCCCTCGGTCCAGCCCGCAAGCGAGACGGAGAGACCGGAGAGCGGGGCCTTGGCGATGGACCAGGCGATCTCCTTCGTGCCCGTGGCGGGGTCGGCGTCCCACTCGTAGTTCGCGGCAAGCGTCGCGACGGCGGTGTAGGAGCCGGCGTCCGTGGCGGCGTTGCCGGTGATGGTGTACTCTCCGTTGGCGGCGGCGGCGACGCCGGTCTGCTCGGTGCCGTCGTAGGTCAGGTTCGCAACGGCGGTCGGGACCGCGACCTTGGCGGCCGTGATCGCGAACGCTCCGTCGGTCACGTCGAAGGTGGCGTCCACGTTCGCGTCGCCATAGGCGAACTTCGCGGCGACGAGGCCGAACGGATAGCTGCCGACATCCGTGCCGGAGACCGTGGCGGCGCCGGAGTAGGACACCTTGCTAGCGTCGTAGAGCGCGTCGTTGCTGGCAAGCGTGTAGGCGACGTTGGCCGTCTGCTCGCTGCCGGTGTACGCGGCGCTCGCGGCGTCCGTGCCGGTGACCGTGACCGTGATCGGGGCCTTGGCGATGGACCACTCGAGGTTGAGCGGATCCGTCGCCTGCATGGAGGCTCCGACGAAGTCCTCCGCACGCCAGGCGTGGTTGGCGTCGGGGGTCGCGATGGCGGTGTAGGTGCCGGCGTCGGTCGCGGCGGCGGTTCCGGAGAGCGTGTAGCCCGTGCCCTCGGCGACGCCGACCTGCTCGGCGCCGTTGTAGACGAGGCCGGTGGCGGCGGTCGGGAAGGCGATCGGGGCGCGGGTGACCGTGAGGGTGCCCTTGTTGAGGGTCAGCGCGTAGTTGGCGGTGACGTCAACCTCGTTCGCGTCCTTGATCGTGACGCCGGTGAGCTCGTTGTCGGACGTGCCGGCATCCGTCTGCGAACCGGTGGTGACATACGCGACCTCATGCCCGGTGAGGATCTGGCCGGGATTGTCGTACACGATGCCTTCCGCCGTCAGGGCGGTGCCGTCGTAGACCTTCGAGTCGCTCATCGCGGTCAGGGAGAGAGGCCGCTTGGTGATCGTGAAGGTCACGTTGGTCGAATCGACCCAGCCGCCCTGGCCGGTGATCGTGACGGTCGCCGTGCCGGCGTTGACGTTGTCCGCATAGGCGACGGTGTAGTCGGTGTCCGCGACGAGGTCGTTGCCATCGAAGGACACGGTGGCCGCCGGCTCGCTCGCCGTGCCGTCGTATTGCGTCGTGTTGTAGGTGAGGGTGATCGTCGTGCCGATGACCGACTTCTTCTCGGCGACCGTGTACCAGCCGGACGACGGATCGTTCGGGAAGGCGTAGTAGCCGCTGGCCACGTAGTCCGTTCCAGCGCCGTCGGCGGAATTGTTCTGCGGGTTGAAGCCCTGGAACGAACCGCCGGTGACGGTGATGGTGCCCTTGTTGCTGTCGTTGCAGTTCAGGAGGCCGCTCGCGGTCGTCGCGGAGAACGTGCCGCCGGAGATGGTGGCCGTGCCGCCATCGGACGTGTAGACGGCCGTGCTGCCATCGCTGACGAACGTTCCGGACTCGATGGTCACAGTGTCACCGCCGAGCACCCAGACCAGCGGAGAATCATTGTTTCCGCCCGAGATTTCGCCAGTGCCCGCCGCGCTCGTGTCGCGAATCGTCAGCGAGGCTGCCGTCTTCACGGCATTCACCTTGATGCCGGTAGCAAGCCCCAGCTTCTTGCCATTCAGATCAAGGATGACGCCTGTCTTGCTGACAACGCCGCCCGTTTGATCCGTCATGTCCCGGAGCAACGTGTACGTGGCCCCGGCCTTGCTCATCGACGTGAACGACTTGGTCGAATAGGTGACCGTGGTACCGTCGTCGATCTTGACATACGGCACGCCCTGGTTCACGCACGTAATCGTCGTGACGCCCGTCACGTTGTCCTTCGACGGCACGGCCTCGTACCAAGCGGCGTCCGTCGTCGCGGGGATGGTGGCCGCAGACGCCCAGAAGCTCCCCTTGCCGCGGTTGTCGGCCGGTTTCCAGCGGATCGACTCGCCTTCCGCGAGGGCGACCTTGCCGTACGAAGACATGTAGTAGTACATCTCGAGGACCTTGTCGCCCGATTTGGCCGCCGCTAGCGCGTTCGCAAAGTCGGCCGACGCGTACTCCACGCCATCGACGACCGCGGCGACGTCCTTGACCGTGACGTTCGCGACGAACTGCGCAACCTGCGCGTTGTTGTTTGAAACGGTCACCGTGATCGTGCCCGTTCCGCCCGGCTGCTTGGCATACGGCCAGGCCCAGCCTTCCGTCTTGCTCCATCCAGGAGGATTGAGTGCGTAGGAATCGCACCCAACCTGACCAGCGAACTTGTAGGTGTAGGTCGAGCCCGCGGGGGCGCCGACGACCTGGACGTAGTTCGAGCAGTTCGGGTAGAGATTCAGCGACGCAGGGTCGAGGTAGATCGACGAGAACTGCGCCGTGTAGGTGGCGCCGGCGGCGGTGACGGTCCCGATGGCGGGCTCCCAGCCGGTGAAGGTGTAAACGGCGGAGTCGGTGCCGGTCTTGGTCGGGGTCGAGCCCGGATACACAGGCGTTTCGCCGATGTTGTAGGTTTCCTCGGTCTGCGTTCCGTCCACGACCCAGATGACCGTGGCGGTGGCGGGGGCGCCGGTGTAGATCGCGGCGTAGGTGGCCGGACCCTCGACGGTCGACGGAGTCGGCCAGACGCCCGTGTAGTTCATGTTGTTCTCGGCGTAGGCCGCGGGCGCGGCGGCCGGAGCGGTCGGGGTCTCGCCGTAGTCAAGCGTTTCCGTCTTCACCGTTCCGGAGTGGTCGGTCCACGTGATCGTGTAGGAGCGGAGCGTCTGCGAGAACTGCGCCGTGTAGGTCTGATCGCCCGTCACGGGGCCGATCGCGGGATTCCATCCCGTGAAGGAGAAGGAATACTGTGCGGTCGCCTCCTTGGTCGGGTCCGCGTGGCTCGGCGTCGCGCCGTATTCGAGCGTCTCGGTCGTGTCGACGCCGTCGATGCTCCACGTGATCGTGTACTGGATCGGATCGTACTTCGCCGTGACGAAGAAGTCATGGGTGACCGCGGACGAGAAGTCGTAGTTCGAGCCGTTGGACTGCCAGGCGACGAAGTTGTAGCCGGTCTTCGCGGGATCAGCGATCGCGGCGACCGCGTCGCCGTCCTCGACCTGGACGGACTCGACCACCGCGTCGCCGTCCTTGAAGTCGACCGTCCACATCGTGGTGGCGTAGGTGCCGCCGAGATCGGAGATCGAGCCCGAGCCCTGGAAGGTGATGCCTTCCACCCGATCACGGTCCTGGTCATCGAGATCGAGCGAGCCGAGCGTGGTTCCGCCGACCTTGAACGTGACGGTCTTGGGCGAGGCGGTGTAGTCGAAGACCAGCTCGACGTCGACGCCGGTATCGGGCGTGACGGCGACCTGGGTGGGAAGCCGTTCCCAGACGTTCGTGCCGTCGACCACGGCGCCGGCCCAGCCGTAGTAGTTGGTCGTGCCTTCCCACGCGCCCGCCACGATGGCGGCCTGCGAGTCGGGCGGAACAAACTCGGGCGCCTCGAAGGCCACCGAGAAGAAGGTTCCTTCCGTCTTCACCGTGGCGGCCCTGGCCGTGCGGGACGTGGCCGCGTAGGTCATGTACTGGCCATCGTCCAGGTCGAAGGTCAGGACGCCCTGGTCGAGCGTGCCGACGTCGGCCAGCGCGCCCGTGGAAACCGACCACGCCGTGTCGGTGGTGTAGTTCTCCACGGGCGCCTGGCCCGTGAAGGTGATGTTGGTGGCCGTATTGGCGGATGCCGGCAGGGCCAGCATCGCGCCAAAGGCGGCGACCAACAGGGTTTGTAGTTTGTGTTTCATGTGTGTTTGGTTGTGTATGGCCCGAAGGCGTCCTCCGACGATCGAAGGCCTTGCTTGCGGGGTTGCGGGGGATTATATCGGAACCGGGCGCGAACCGTCAACCGCTATTTTCCGGCGCGATTCGCCGCGAAATAGCGATTGACAGAAGAGGGGTCTTTTGCTAGATTTCGCGCCGTTCTTGCACGCGCCGCGCGCGTAAGAAGAAGATGCTTGCGAGAAGCGGAGACGCCGACCCGCGGGCTCGACCCGTTCCCAAGCTCCCCCAATGCCCCTCTTCGAACCCTACCGCCCCGACGGCCCCCGCGCACGGGAGGCCAGCGATCCGACCCGCGCCGCGGAAGGCGAGGGGCGGACGATGGTCGCGACGCGGCTGAGCCGGTGCCCGCGCTGCCGGATCTCGGTCCGGACGGCGGGGACGCCGGCGCCGAGCGTCTGCCCCTACTGCGGGCGGGCGCTGGACCAGACGGAGGAGGAGGTGCCGCTCGCGCCGAAGGTCGATCCCCCCTCGCAGACGGAGATCGCCGAGCGCCTCCACCGCATCTACCACCGGCCCCCGCTGGTCGTCATCGGGCTGCTCGCCGCGGGGGCGCTCTTCATCCTCGCGTGGGCCGTCTACGGGCAGATCCACACCCTCCGCGAGTGGTGGTACAACGCGCTGGCCGTCGGCCTCTACTCGGCCGTCGCGGGCCTGTTCGTCATCACGCGCTTCCTCTTCGCCGCGTTCTACCGCGCGCCGCCCGAGGTGGGGTACGAGCCGACCGTGTCGGTGCTCGTGCCGTGCTTCAACGAGGGCGCGGCGATCCGGCAGACGATCGAGCGCATCTTCGCGACGGGCTACCCCGAGGAGAAGCTCGAGGTCGTCTGCGTCAACGACGGCTCCAAGGACGACTCGCTCCAGCACATGGTCGCGGCGCAGACCCGGCACCCGCACCTGGTGGTGGTGAACTTCGAGACGAACCGCGGCCTCTGCCACGGCTGGGGCGTGGGGACGTTCATCGCCCGCGGCGAGTTCCTCGTGTGCGTGGACTCCGACACGTTCGTCTTCCCGGGCTCGCTGCACAAGCTCATGCAGGGCTTCGCCGACCCGACGGTGGGCGGCATCTCCGGGCACTGCGACGTGGAGAACGCCTCCGTGAACCTGCTCACGAAGATGCAGGACGTGCGGTACTACTTCTCGTACAAGATCATGAAGGCGGCGGAGAGCGTGTTCGGGACGGTGAGCTGCCTGCCCGGCTGCTTCTCGGCGTACCGCCGCACGTGCGTGCTGGCGGTGCTGGACAAGTGGATCAACGCCACCGTCTGGGGCGAGCACGGCAACTTCGCCGACGACCGGTCGCTCACCAACCGGATCCTGAAGGACTACCGGATCATCTACGACGACGAGGCGCTCGCGACGACGATCGCGCCGGAGAACTGGAGGCAGTACGCCCGCCAGCAGGCGCGCTGGTCGAGGTCCTACCTGCGCGAGATCTGGAAGACCGGGAAGTTCATGTGGCGCAAGCACCCCGTGCCGGCCCTCTCCTGGTACGCGATGATGTGGATGCCGCTCGTCGAGCCCGTCATCATGCTCTGGGCGCTGGTGGTCATGCCGATCGTGGCGGCGCTCGATCCCGCGGGCGGCTTCAGCATGGGGTCGCTGCTGCTCTTCTACGTGGTGGGCGTCTTCGCGATCACGGCCGTCTGGTGCCTGCACTTCCTGGCCTCGACCGGGCGGCGCTGGTGGTGGGGGGGCTTCGCCTTCACGCTCTCCTACATCGTCTTCTTCAGCTGGCAGATCTACTGGGCGCTGCTGACGCTGCGCGGCAAGAAATGGGGGACCCGCGGCTAGCGGCCGCGGACGAACGACATGAGCGACGACACGATCCCGACAACCGAATCCGACGCGGCGCCCGAGGCGACCGGCGCGCCCTCCCCCGCGTCCCCGCCGCGGCCGGCCGACGGCATGGCCGGCGGCGAGGAGCAGTGGGCGCGCCCCGTGGCGCAGCGCCGCGACCGCAACATCGGCGCCTGGCTGGCGATGCTGAGCCTGCTCTGCTTCGCCGTCGCCGTCCGCGGCCCGGCCAACCGCCTCTTCTGGCGCCTGCGCAACCGCTACTCCGGGCCGGAGTCCGGCGTCGAGCGCACGGCGGAGAGCTTCCTCGCGATCTCGTACGAGGCCGTCTCCGCCGCGCCGGACCCGGAGGGGCTCTTCACGACGGTCCCGCGCTTCCGCGAGCACCTCGAGGCGCTGCGCGACGCCGGCTACCACCCGATCGGCCTGGAGGACGTCCGCGCCTTCTACCGCGACGGCGCGAAGCTCCCACCGAAGGCGATCCTCGTCACGTTCGAGAACACCCACAAGAGCACGTACTTCGACGCCTCGCCCGTCCTCCGCGCCCTGCGGTGGCGCGCCGTGCTGGGCGTCGTCACGCGCCACGTCACCGAGAAGTCGCCGGACTCCGTCCTCGCGCCCTACCTCCGCGACATGACGCTCGACAACGCATGGGACCTGGCGTGCGAGTCCGACCTCGGGACGACGCTCGTCCCCGCCGGCCCGGACGGCAGCCTCGTCCCGTTCCTCGCCACGCCGCGCTGGATCGCGGAGGAAGAGCGCCCGGAGCGCCCGGAGGAGTTCGAGGCGCGCGTCCGGGCCGACCACGAGCGCGCCGCCGCCGTCTTCGCGAAGGAGCTCGAGACCGAGCCGGGCGCCTTCTTCTTCCCCGTCGGCAACTACGGCCAGTACGAGGAGCGCAACCGCGCCATCCGCCGCATCAACCTCGACCTCGTCGGCGAGCGCTACGGGATCGGCTTCCTGCTCGGGAGCCGCGCCCTCAACACCGCCGGCACCGACCGCCGCCGCCTCAACCGCCTCCGCGTCGCCCCCGAATGGACGGCCGGGGAGCTGCTCTCCCGCCTCGAGCGGGAGTGGCCCGTGGGCATGGGGCGCGGCGCGGAGGCGAGCCGCATCCCGCCGGACCGCTGGTCGCCCGACTGGGGCGCCCTGGACACCGAGGGCTCCACCGTCCGCATCCGCGCCCTCCCGGCCGCCGACCCGATGCGCTCCGACGCGGACGCCACCGGCGGCGCCCGCGCCTGGATCGCCGGCACCGACGGCTTCCACGAGGGCTCCTTCGACGCCCGCTTCCTCCCGCTGCGCGGCGAATTCCACGTCTACCTGCCGTTCTCGGCGGACGACGAGTGGCTCCGCGTCGAGCTCTCCGACACCGGGCGCGTCACGGTCCGCCGCTGCGCCCCGGGGCTCGACCCCGTCGTCCTCGCCTCCGGCACGGCCGGCTCGGCCCGGGAATTCCGCCAGGCCCATTCGCTCCTGCTCACGATGCGCGACGGCCTGCTCTTCGTCCGGTTCGACGGCGAGCCGCTGCTCGGCGGCCCCGTCGAGCTGCCCTCGGACCTGCGCCCCGGCCTCGTCGGCGCGGGCGTCTGGGCGGACGTCCCCGGCCTCGCGCAGACGGACGTGCTCGAGTCCCACCTCCGCCCCCGCTCCGACGGCCTCGCGACCTGGGCGCCCTCGCTCTCCCGCGACTCCGCCCACCTCTGCCGGGCGCTGCTCCGCGACGCCTTCCGCCACACCGTCGTCTCGCCGCCGTGGATCGACGTGCACGCCGGCGCGCCGGTCGCCTTCCCGTCGCCCGACATGGACTCGCTCGCCATCGTCGCCCGCACCGGACGGGCGCGCATCATGCCCAGCGTCGCGCCGCACGACGAGGCCGCCCTGGCCACGCTCGAGCCCTCCGACCTCGCGGCCCAGGCCGTCGCGGAGCGCGCGGAGGGCCTCTTCGTGGACGCCGGCGACTTCCCGGCCGAGGCCCTCCCGCGGCTCAAGGACTGGGCCGTCCGGCTCGCGGCCCGGCTCGAGGGGCGCAAGCTCGGCATGGCGATCCGCCTCCCCGAGGCGATCCGCCGGACGGCCGCCGCCGCCGGCTTCCTTTCGCAGCTGCCCGCCGCGACGCTGCTGGTGGACGACGAGGGGACCGCGCCCCCCGGCGTCGATCCGGCTCGCGTCCTGGCGCTGCTCCGGGTGGCCGCGCCCGCGGAGAACGACGACCTGGCGCTGTTCTACCAGCTTTCCGACTACGCCTCCTCGCAGCCCGACGAGATCCCCGAGTCGGCCCGCCTCCGCCAGCAGGGCATCCGCGCCTACTCCGAGGGCCGCTACGCCGAGGCCGCCGACCTCTGGCAGCGCTGGGCGGACGGCTCCCCCTACGAGCCCGAGGCCTGGGCCCTGCTCGGCAACGCCCGCAGCCGCATGAGCGCCACGGACGCCGCCATCGACGCCTACGGCCGCTCGCTGCAGCTCGCCCCCGGGCAGATCGAGCTCGCCCTCGAGCGCGCCCGCCTCCTGGAGCGGGCGGGCCGCACCGACGAGAGCGGCGAGCTGCTCGACTCCTACGCCCGCGCCTTCCCCGGCGACCCGCGCATCGCCGTCTCCCAGGCGCTGTGGCTCGACCGCCACGGCCGCCGCGCGGCCGGCCGCGACATCCTGCGCGACCTCGTCGAGCGCAACCCCGCGGACATCGAGACGCGCCTCGCGCTGCAGTCGCTGCTCGACGACCCCGCCGACCGCTACGCCAACATGCACAAGCTGCTCCGCGTCGGCACCAGCGGCCCGACCGGCCTGCTCGGCTTCGGCCACGACATCGAGCGCGCCGAGCTGCTCTCCTCCCCCGAGGCGAGCATCTTCCTCGACTTCCTGCGCGAGACGGCCACCAACGCCCCGCAGGAGGCGGTCCGCGACCTCTACGCCGGGTTCCTCCCGCTCTCCGAGCCGATCGTCGAGCCGTTCGACGCGAGCCGCCTCTCCGACAACTGGACCGCCTTCGGCACCCCGCTCGCGGCCATCGCCGGCGCCTACGACCTGCGCGCCGCCGCCGACATGTCCGAGGCGTACCTGCGCCTCCGCCGCTCCGAGCTGCTGCGCGACGGCTTCATCGAGGTCACCCTGAGCGAGTCCGTCGGCGCGTTCTGGCTCTATGCCCGGCGCTCCTCCCGCAGCCTCGTGCGCTTCGGCTTCGACGGCGACGGCTTCCTCCGCATCCAGACGTGGAGCGACGGCGAGATCCGCACCGGCGACAGCCGCGCCTGGATCCGCCCCGGCGGGGACGTGACGCTGCGCCTCGAGGTCCGCGGCGACGGCGCGATCGGCCTCGTCGACGGCAAGCCCGGCTTCGCCACGCCGCTCCCCATCCCGCCCTCCGTCGCCTACGGCTGGTGGAGCGTCGCGCCGTTCTCGCCCGAGCTCGGCGTCGCCCGCGCCCGCATCAGCCGCATCTCCGCCGGCCCGCTCTCCTCCTCGATCGCGTTCCTCCGCGAGACGGAGCCCGACCGCATCGCCGCCGCGCTCGACCAGCTGCGGGGCCGCGTCCGCGAGCTCTCCGCCGTCTCCCCCGTGCTCTTCGCGCAGCGGCAGGACGGGACGATTCCCTCCGAGCCGCTCTCCGACCCGATGCCCTACCGGATGTTCTGCTCCTACCACCGGCTCCGCCTCATCCCGTCGGTCGCGCTCGACTACGAATCCCACGCCGATCCCGAGGCGCTCGTCCGCCTCATCCGGAACCACCGCCTCTCCGGGCTCGTGCTCCACGTCCGCACCATGCCCAGCCCCGAATGGTTCGAGAAGACGACCGCCCTGCTCGAGACCACGACCGCCGACCTGATCGTCGTCGTCGCGAACAAGCCGCTGCTCCCCTCCGTCCGCGACGCCAACCCCGCCGCCGCCGCCGCCCGCCTCGCGTCGCTCCCGCCCGTCGAGATTCGCGAGCTGGAGCGCGGCCCGCTCCTGCTCCACCCCGCGCAGAGCGTGTGGACGGTCCCGGCGACGACCTTCCGCGACTGGCCCCCGTTCGGCCCCGCCGCCGAATGCGCCGCCCCGCAGATCATCGTGATCCCCTCCGTCGAGGAGGAGACCTCCCCCGAGCCCGCCGCCGAGAGCGCGGCGCCGGCCCCCGTCCCCGAGGAGCCCGCCGCCGCCCCCGAGAGCGCGGCGCCGGCCCCCGCCCCCGGTCCTGAGAGC